>CALKWS010000418.1 GCA_938004115.1 uncultured Ruaniaceae bacterium | reverse complement strand
CCGTGGTACAGGTGCAGGTCCGAGCCGCAGATCGCGGCCAGCGACACCCGCACGATCGCGTCGTTGGGATGCTCGATGGCCGGCATGTCCTTGTCCTCCACGCGCACCTTGTACGGCCCGCGGTACACCATCGCGCGCATCGTGGATCCTCCACTCTCGCCGGACGTTTTCAGAGTGACACGGCCCACCGAAGCGCGCAGGTCGAGTAGCGCAGGTTGGCCGAGTGGGATCTGTGCTGGTTCGCCTGCGCGTCCGGGTCGGCGCATCCCGCAACAGCCCCTATCGTTATTGCAGGTTATGGCATAAACTGCAATAAGATTCACTCTCGTTGCAGGTTGAGGACGTGCCCGCCATGACCGAGCAGACCAGGACGGGGCGGTGGCCTGCCCTCGAGTATGAGGAGCACCACTGGTACCCCTCCGACCCGGACGCGCTTTCGCGCCGGGCACGGCTGGAGAACATCGGTCCGTACCCGGCCGCCGTGGTGCCGCCCATCGCCGAACGGTCCGTGCCGATTCCCTCGCCGCTGGCGACCGAGGCCGAAGAGGCCGCCGTCGAGATCAGCCGGTTCGACGGCGAAGCGAGCCAGATGCTCCGCGAACGCGAGATCGCACCCATCGAGGCGGTGCTGATGCGTTCGGAGTCCGCTGCGTCGTCCCAGATCGAGAACCTCACCGTGGGCGCCCGCCAACTTGCGCTCGCCGAACTCGGCATCGACGCGAGTGCCAACGCGAAGATGGTCTCGGCGAACGTATCCGCCATGCGTGCCGCGGTGGAACTGGCCGGCCGCATCTCGATCGACACGATCCTGCAGATGCATGCAGCCCTGATGCAGGGGCAGCGTGGCCATACCGGGGGTACGTGGCGTACCGAACAAGTCTGGATCGGAGGAACGTCCAAGTCGCCGCTCCGAGCGTCGTTCGTGCCGCCGCATCACCAGCGGGTGCCTGCCGCCATGGCAGACCTGGTGTCGTTCGCCGGGCGAACGGATCTGCCGGCTCTGCCGCACGCAGCGATCGCCCACGCCCAGTTCGAGACGATCCACCCGTTCACCGACGGCAACGGCCGTACCGGCCGGGCGCTCATCCACGCCATGGTGCGCGCCGCCGGGCTGGCCCGCCGGGTGACGGTGCCGCTATCCGCCGGGCTGCTGGTCGATACGGAGCAGTACATCGACGCGTTGACCGCCTACCGCGAGGGTGACGTGGCACCGATCATCGGCCAGATCAACACTGCGACGTTCCGGTCCGTCGCCAACGGGCGGCAGCTGCTCGGCGACCTGCGCGAGATCCACCAGCAGTGGCAGAGCCGGATCACGAGGCGGCGCGGTTCCGCGTCCTGGCGCGCGATCGACCTGCTGATCGGACAGCCCGTCGTCACCGTCGGCTATGTGCAGACCACGCTCGGCGTCGCCTCGTTCCACACCGCGCAGGGAGCGATCGATCACCTCGAGGAACTGGGAATCCTCACCCCGGCGGTGCAGGGTCGTCGGCGCAACCGCACCTGGTACGCGCGAGAGGTGCTCGATGCCCTGGACGCCTTCGCTGAGCGCGCCGGGCGCAGAGGCTGAGGCCCGCAACGTCCTAGCGGCCAGTCCGGACCGTCCTCCGGTGACACTGCCGCTCGGTCAGGCACGGGCCGGCGGTGAGATACCGCCGCTCGGTGAGACACCGCCGTCGTCCCGTGTGATCGGTGCGCGGACGTAGGAAGATGGCAGGATCTCGCCGGGAGCCGGCCCGGCACGGAGGAGGTTGTGGATGGGCAAGGTAGCGGTGATCCAGAGCGGCGGGGTGCCGTTCGACGCCGACGCGGGCACGAAGAAGGCGGTCGGCCTGATCGCCGAGGCGGCCGACGGCGGAGCGAGGCTGATCGTGTTCCCCGAGGCGTTCATCGGCGGTTATCCCAAGGGCACCACCTTCGGTGCCGCCGTCGGCTTCCGCACCCAACGGGGCCGGCAGGAGTACGCCCGGTACTCCGCCGGTGCCATCACCTTGGACGGGCCGCACGTCCACCAATTGGTGGAGGCCGCCACGGACCACGGCGCGTTCGTGGTGATCGGCGTGATCGAACGGCACGGGAACACGCTGTACTGCACCGCGCTGCTGATCTCCCCGGAGGCCGGCCTGGTGGGCCACCATCGCAAACTCATGCCCACCGGCAGTGAGCGGCTGGTGTGGGGCTTCGGCGACGGTTCCACCCTGGACGTGATGGACACCCCGCTGGGGCGGGCCGGCTCGGTGATCTGCTGGGAGAACTACATGCCGCTGATGCGCCAGGCGATGTACGCCAAGGGGGTGGACCTGTACTGCGCACCCACGGTCGACGACCGGGACTCCTGGCAGGC
>CALKWS010000417.1 GCA_938004115.1 uncultured Ruaniaceae bacterium | reverse complement strand
ACAGATGCTCGATGCCGGGGCCGCCTACCCCGTGCAGCCGCAGGATCCCGCCGCCGAAGGGCCGGACATCTACGCCGACATCGCCGCCGACCGGCGGGCCGGGACCGTGGGCCGGCTCGATGAGGCCACGATGGACCAGTTCTTCGCCGAACGCGGCGGTGATCCGGAGGCGCCCGGCAAGAAGCACCACCGTGATCCGCTGCTTTGGCGGGCCGCGCGGCCGGGCGAACCCAGTTTCGACGGGGGGTCGCTGGGGCGCGGGCGCCCCGGGTGGCACATCGAGTGCGCCGTGATCGCCCAGGACTACCTCGGAGTGCCGTTCCACGTGCAAGGCGGGGGTACCGACCTGATCTACCCCCACCACGAGATGTCCACCTCCCACCTGCGGATGCTCACCGGGCAGCCCGAACCGGCCTCGGCGTTCGTGCATACCGGGCTGGTGGCCTACCAGGGGGAGAAGATGAGCAAGTCGCTGGGGAACCTGGTGTTCGTCTCCGACATGCGCAACCAGGGGATCCCCCCGGCGGCGATCCGGTTGACGGTGCTGGCCCACCACTACAGCCAGGACTGGGAGTACACCGAGGAGGTGCTGCACACCGCCCGGGACCGCTGGGACCGGTGGCGTGCCGCGTTCGCCCGGGCCGGTGCGCCCGCGCACGGCGCTGCCGCGGCCGACGGCGAGCACGCCGGGGATGCCGGCGGCACCAGTGCCGTGGTCACCCGGATGCGGCAAGCCCTGGGCAATGACCTGGACACTCCGGCGGCGTTGGCCGCCGTGGACGAGTGGGCGAGTTCACCGGCTCCGGCCGATGCCGCGGCGGTGGCCGACGCCGTCGATGCGTTGCTCGGGGTGGACTTGCGCGAGGCACCCGAAGCGGATTGACACCCGCGCGGTCACGGGCGCTGCGCCGTCGTCGATCGCTCGCGTGCGAACCCGCACGCGAACGCGGCGCGTGTGCTGGGGCGGGCGCTGGAGCGCGAGACTCGGGGCGTTAACTTCCGGGCCCGCTGCCGGTGTCCCGACGGCGCAGGAACCGCTCGAACTCCCGGGCGATCGCCTCACCGGAGGCCTCGGGCAGGTCCGCGGTGTCCTTGGCCTCCTCCAGCTGGCGCACGTACTCGGCCACCTCCGGATCCT
>CALKWS010000416.1 GCA_938004115.1 uncultured Ruaniaceae bacterium | reverse complement strand
AGCAGATCTACCGGGGGGCGCTGGAGGCCACCGCGCTGAGCCTGGGCCGCATCGCCGACCAGTTGCGCTCTGTGACCGGCCCGCCCCAGCGCATCGCCGTGGGCGGTGGGATGGCCAAGGGGCTCCCCGGCTGGTTGCAGATCCTTGCCGATGTGCTGGACACCGAGGTGGTGCACGTGCGGCACACCCGGTCCACCCTGCGCGGCACCGCGCTGCTCGCACTGGAGGACCTGGCGCCCGGCGTACCTCGCTCCAGGGCGCAAACGGGTCTGACCTACCAGCCGCACCGGAACCGGGCGGGCTACTACGCCGAACGTCGCGGCCGGTTCCAGGCGGCCTACCGGGCACTCATCGGAACCGATGCCTGAGGATCCGGGCGGCGCGCCGCTGGCCGACCATTCGGGCCCCGCGCCGCTGGCCGAGCCTTCGGGCCTCGCGCCGCTGGCTGAGGGCCCGGGCCGCGCGCGACTGCGGGTGACGGTGTGGAACGAGCACCGGCACGAACGTGCCGACCGTAAGGTGGCCGAGATCTACCCCGACGGCATCCACACCGTGCTGGCCGCGGCCGTCGCCGAGCACCTCGGTGCGGCGGCGCTCGTGCGCACCGCCACGCTGGATGAGCCCGAGCACGGGTTGACCGAGGAGGCACTGCAGGACACGGACGTGCTCACCTGGTGGGGGCACATCGCCCACGAGGAGGTCGACGACGACGTGGTGGCCCGGGTGCACCGGCATGTGCTGGGCGGCATGGGGCTGGTGGCGCTGCACTCGGCCCACCACGCGAAGATCTTCCGGGCGCTGATGGGCACGACGGCGAATCTGCGGTGGCGCAGCGCCGGTGACAGTGAACTGATCTGGACCGTGGACCCCGCCCACCCGGTGGCCCGCGGGGTGCCCCAGCCGGTGCGGATCCCCAGCGATGAGATGTACGGGGAGTATTTCGATGTGCCGGCGCCGGAGGAGTTGGTGTTTATCTCCAGTTTCTCCGGAGGTGAGGTGTTCCGCTCCGGATGCGGGTGGCGGCGCGGGCACGGCCGGGTGTTCTACTTCCGCTCCGGTGACCAGGACTACCCGGTGTATCACCAGGCCGAGGTACGGCGGATCATCGCCAACGCCGTGGCATGGGCAGCACCGCCGGACTCCGAGCGTCACCTGCCGGCCGTCTTCGAGGCGGAGCGGCCGTGAACCCCGTCCCGCGGATCATCAAACCCCCGCTGGTGCTGGTGCTGTGGCATATGGTGCCCGGACTGCTGGTGGGTCTGGTGCTGGCCGGGTTCGCCGCGTTCGGAACCGGCGCCTGGTTCGGTCCGGGGGTGCTGGCGGGGGTGGTGCTGCTCGCGGTGGCCGTGGCGTTCGTGCGGTGGTGGCGGGTGCAGTTCGAGG
>CALKWS010000415.1 GCA_938004115.1 uncultured Ruaniaceae bacterium | reverse complement strand
AGTACTGCTGGGCCAGCGTGGCCCATACCCGGATCTGCGGCAGGTCGCCCAGGGCTTGCTGCTGGCGTTGCGGGTCGGTCCAGGTCTCCAGACGCCACAGCAGTGCTTCCACCGCGCGGGCGCAGGCCCATTCGCAGATCCGGCGACGGGGCACCCCGAGCATCTGGTGGGCCTGGTCCACCCTGGGCGCGAGCACCGCCGCCGGGTCGGGGTAGGCGAACGGGTTGTCGATCTGGGCGAGCAGCGGCCATACGTCATAGCCCGGGTCACCGATGAGGGGTTTGGGGTCGATCGCCAGCCACTGCGCCGGTACGGTGCTAGGCGCGTCGAGCAGGATATTGCCCGGGTTGAGATCACCGTGCAGCGTCACCGCAGGCGCGGGCATCACCGTGGTGTCGGCGAACGCGGCCAGCAGGTCCAGCCCGTACTGCACCTCCGCGCGGAACGGTTCGTACAGGTGCGCCCACCGGTTGGCCCGCCCAGCGGCCACGTGAGCCCAATCGGCGGCCACCGCGGTCAACGCCGGCATCGGACCCAGAGGAGCGCGGTGCAGGTTGGCCAGGATGTCCAGGGCGATGTGCAGCCGTTGCGCGGCGGGCGCCGGATCGTTCAGCAGGAGCGTTCCTGGCATGGCCCGGCGCATGAGCAATGCCCAGTCCTCGGGATGGTGGTCCAGCAGTTCCACCGCACGGTGACCCTGCCACAGCCGTAGGGCGACCGCCTCGTACTGTGCCTCCGCGTGCGGGTAGGTGATCTTGAGCACCACGGGGGTGCCGTCGGGCAGCGTGCCGGGTGCGGTCCAGGACGCGGTGCCCACGCCGTAGGGTTCACCCAGGTGCACCGACCAGCGCTGCACCGCCTGGGCCACGAGTTCCGGCACCCGCTGCACCCACGCTGCCCCGTGCGGTGTGGACCCGGCCCCGGTGCGCAGCGACTCCGGAATCGGCACAGGGGCGGGCTTGGTCACGGCCGCTACTGTAGTCAGGCCGGTGCCCGCCCGGCCCGGTTCAGCCGGTGAGGCGCGTGTTGCGGAGCGCTGCATACGACATGATGGGGGCTATGCAGCGACGCTTTTCCGATTCGATCACGGTGGCAGCATCACCGCAGGCCCTCTACGCCCTGGTCAGCGACGTCACCCGAACCGGTGAGTGGAGCCCGATCTGCCGTCGCTGTGAGTGGGACGACCCCGACCGCACCGGGGTCGGCGCGCGGTTCACCGGGTTCAACGAGACACCGCAGCGTTCCTGGCAGACCAGGTGCACGGTGGTCACCGCCGAACCGGGCAGGGCGTTCGCCTGGGAGGTCGGCGAGGGTTACGTCCGGTGGGGCTACACCCTGCGCCCTACCGAGGGCGGCACCGAACTCACCGAGCACTGGGAGTTCCTGCCGGCCGGGCTGCAGATGTTCGCCGCACGGTACGGCGCCGACGCCCCGGCACAGATCGAGGAACGCACCCGCGCCGCGCACGAGGGCATCCCGCGTACCCTCGCGGCCATCAAGGACATCGCCGAAGCCTAACGGCACGGGAGCGATCCGCCCCCGGCAGCGGCACTCACGTCCCGGCGTAGCCGTGCTGGCGCCACGCCTCGTAGGTCGCGATCGCTGCGGCGTTGGACAGGTTGAGCGAGCGCAGCCCCGGACGCATCGGGATCCGCAGGGTGTCGGTGATGCGGGGATCGCCCAGGATGTGCTCGGGCAGTCCGGCGGGTTCAGGTCCGAACAGCAACGTGTCGCCGGGTTCATAGGCGATGTCGGCGAACATCGAGGCCCCGTGACCGGTGAAGGCGTACACCGTACCGTTGGCGTGCCGGCCCACCCAGGCCATGGCGGCATCGAAGTCCGGGTGCACCAGCACGTGGGCAAGGTCGTGGTAGTCCAGCCCCGCCCGGCGGAGTTTGGCGTCGGACAGGTCGAAACCCAGCGGTTCCACCAGGTGCAGGGTGGTTCCGGTGACGGCGGACATCCGGATGGCCGCACCGGTGTTCGGGGGGATCCGGGGTTCGAAGAACATCACGTGGAACACG
>CALKWS010000414.1 GCA_938004115.1 uncultured Ruaniaceae bacterium | reverse complement strand
GGTGTGGTCCAACGTGACCGGTCCGGCGGGTATGGACGCCTCGGACCTGCGGGGGGCGTGGGTGCTGGTGCACGGGGGATCCGGCGGGATCGGGACGGTGGCGATCCAGTTGCTGGCCGCCATGGGGGCCAGGGTGATCAGCACCTCCGGGGGACCGGAGCGCACCGCCCGGTGCGCGGCCCTCGGGGCGGAGGTGGCCGTCGATTACCGCGCGCAGGACTTCGTGGAGGAAGTGCGCCGGCACACCGACGGCGAAGGCGTCTCCCTCATCCTGGACGTGGTGGGCGGGCCCTACCTGGAGCAGAACCTGCAGGCGCTGGCCCGGCACGGCCACCTGGTGGTCATCGGGATCATGCAGGGCGGTCGGACGCAGATCGACCTGTCCGTGCTGATGTCCGGGTGGAAGAACGTGCACGGCACACTGTTGCGGGCCCGCCCACCGCATGAGAAGGAAGCGATCGTCCAACGCGTGCGCGAGGACGTATGGCACCTAGTAGGACAGCACAAGGTCCGCCCGGTGGTCCACACCACCCTGCCGTTGGACCAGGCGCGGGCGGCGCAAGAGATGATGGCCGCAGGAGATGCCTTCGGGAAGATCCTGCTCGTGCCGTGAGGCACAGTTTTTGGCGCCACCGCTTCCCGGCAGGTACGCTGTCGGGTGATCTAGGAGACGTCGCATAGTGGCCTAGTGCGCGGCCCTGCTAAGGCCGTGAGGGTGCAAGCCCTCCGTGGGTTCAAATCCCACCGTCTCCGCTCGTTGCGAGGGGGCCCGGATCCTTGTCGAGGGGTTCGGGCCCCTCGTCGTTCCCGTAGATGGCGGGTCGACCACGGCGACGTCGGACGACGTCGCGACGGCACGGGCGCAGCACGCCGGGCGCAGCACGCCGGGCGCGGCACGCCGGCCGCAGCGCGCCAGGCATGTTTGATACCAGAGTGATACCGTCGGTGTATGGCGATGACCCTGCGACTGTCTCCGGAGGATGAGCGAACCCTGGCTGCCCTGGCGGAGGCTGAGGGTGTGAGTAAGCAGGAGGCGACAGTGCGGGCCATCCGGGAGGCTGCCGCGCGGCGTGGGCACGAAGAGCGCGTCCGGGAGTTGTCGGCACGTGGCCGGGAGCGGTATGCCGATCTGCTCGATCGTCTCGGACGCTGACGTTTGGAGTACCTCACTACCGAGGACCTGCTCGCGCTGGCAACTGACCTCGGCGTCGGTCCGATCAAGGACCTGGGCCTGCTGGACTCCGCGGCCCATCGGCCGAGCGTCAGCCTCTTCGGAGCTGACGCCTACCCCGGCATCGACGCCAAGGCGGCCGTTCTCCTGGAGTCCATTGTCGTCAACCACCCGCTCGTGGATGGCAATAAGCGGCTGGGGTGGCTCGCGGTGGTGGTGTTCTACGGTCTCAACGGAGTCGACCTCCAAGCACCCGACGACGAGGCCTACGACTTGGTCGTGGCTGTCGCCAGCGGCGACGCCGACCACCACCTAGCAGCTCGCCACCTAGCCACCTGGCATTAGTTCCGCCGCCTGGAGATTGCCCGGCTGCCGAGTAGGCGCTGCCGAGACGGCGGCGCGTCAACGACGTCGTCGATGAGCAGAACGCATCACGCCGGCCCCGGTCAGCGCCACCACCGCTGAGGCAGTTGCCCCCACCGCGAAACCGCCGGCAGGCCCGATGGAGGCAGCCAGCGCCCCGCCGACAGCGGAGCCCACGGACACCCCGATCGTCACCGAGGACTGGATCGACGTCATCGCCACCGCCGTACCCCCGGGCGGGGTGCGCCGATCCGCCAGGGAGAACGCCGTCACCATCGTGGGCCCCACGAACGCCCCGGTCACGAACAGCCCCAGCGCCGTCAGCCCCAGGGAGTCCTGCAACAGCGTGACGGTGATGAACACCGCCATCCCCGCCCCGCCCAGCAGCAGCCGCATCGCCATCGACACCCGTTCGGGGATCACCACGGTCAGCAGCGCCATGGCGGCCGACGTCAGCCCCATCAGGGCGTAGACCAGGCCGGCCTGTCCGGGCACGCCCAGCAGCGCCGCCCGCTCGGTGGTACCGGCCTGGACCGAACCGAAGAACGTCCCGATGCACAGCATCACGATCAGCGAGGGCACCACCGCCCACATGATCGTCAGGATGGACGCCCGCGGCACCACTTCGGAAGGTGCCCGGGAACCGTCAGGCCGGGTGGCGCCGTCGTCGGCCGTGCGCGGCTCCACCCGGGGAGCGGTGAGCGCGAACGGGATCCCGGCCAACGTCACCAGCGCCGCGGCGAGCGCCAGGGGCGCGGACGGGGCCGCGGCGGAGGCTGCGATGCCCACCAGCGCGGGACCGAGCACGAAGGTCAGCTCGTCCACGGTGGACTCGTAGGAGAACGCCGTGTTCAGGTCCCGCGGTTTGGTGCTCAGTTGCACCCACCGCGCCCGGGTGAAGGACCCCACCGGGATCGCGGTACCTCCCACCGCCAGGCACGCCGCCCACAACGCCGGGCCGTCCCAGGAGCGCATCGCGGCGAGGAGTAGCACGATCAGGGCCAGGGCGTTGAACGGGGTGATCAGGCTGAGGACGAACCGTTGCCCGCTGCGGTCGGCCCACCGCCCGATCAGCGGGGCCGCGACCGCGGTGGCGATGGCCACCAGCCCGGTGGCGAGCCCGCCGGTGGCCACCGACCCGGTGGAGGCGGTGATCGCCGTCATCGTGCCCAGCGGCACCATCGCGTAGGGGGCGCGGGCGACGACGGCCAGCACCATCGCCGGCAGGGAGGAGATGGTCGGCAGGGTCTTGTAATGCGCGAGCGCGCTGAGAGGTGAGGGCTGCACGGCAGGATTCCGGCTCGGCTTCCCCGCAAGGAACCCCGGCCGATGGCTCGTGGGTGCATGCAGGGGTTCGGCGTGATCGCTCGCGCCGACGCCCATACTCTAATCCGCATCAGCCGCCATTGGGTGCGGGGCGGCGAACATCACATGCCGCGCGGGGCCAGATGCCCGATGCCGGATGCCGATGCCGGATGCCCGATGCGGCGATAGTAGGTTGGTCCAATGCCCCTGGTGTGTTCTGCCGGCCTGCTTGCGGCCGGGCTGCCGCACGCGAGGCGGCATTCCCCCGGCTCTGCGGGTCCCGGGCATGGGCCGTTGGTCGAGTGGCGGATGGCGGCGTGAAGGGGCTGCGCCGGTGGGTGGATCCGTTCGTGCTGCTGCTGCTGGCGGCGCTGACGGCGGGCCTGTTGATCCCGGTTCCCGAGGCCGCCCGCGGGCCGCTGGACGTCACGGCGCGAGCCGGGATCGCGTTGCTGTTCTTCACCTACGGGCTGCGCCTGCCGACCAGGGAGGTGCGCGCGGGTCTGCGGAACGTGACACTGCAGGGCACGATCCTGGCGGTGACGTTCGTGCTGTGGCCGCTGGTGGGCCTGGGGGTGTCCTGGGCGACCGCACCGTTGATCGGCACCGCGCTGGCCACCGGGGTGGTGTTCCTGTCGGTGCTGCCCTCCACGGTGCAGGGCTCGGTGGCGCTGACGTCGATCGCCAGGGGCAATATCCCGGCGGCGATCACCGCTGCCACGGTGTCCAACGTGGTGGGCATGGTGGCCACCCCGCTGCTGGTGCTGGTGCTGATGGGGCAGGTGGCCAGCACCGGGTTCGGCGGGGTGCGTTCGGTGCTGGTGCAGTTGCTGCTGCCGTTCGTGCTGGGCCAGGTGCTGTCCCGGTGGGCCGGCCAGTGGGTGCGGGCGCGCAGGTGGCTGACCCTGGTGGTGGACCGCAGCGCGATCTCGCTGATGCTGTTCAACGCCGTCTCGGCCGCCACCGCGCAGGGCGTGTGGGAGTCGGTGCACTGGTCGATGCTGGTGACCCTGGGAGCGCTGGCGCTCGCGCTACTGGCCGGCATGACGGCGCTGCTGTGGTTCGCCGGTCCGCGGCTGGGACTGCAACTGCCCGAACGTACGGTGCTGGTGCTGGCCGGGTCGCAGAAGTCGCTGGCGACCGGGCTGCCGATGGGGGCGGTGCTGTTCTCCCCGGCGACGCTGGCCACCTTGGTAGTGCCGCTGATCATCTATCACCAGCTGCAACTGGTCCTGGGCGCGATGCTCGCCCGGCAACTGGGCCTGCGCGCCGGCGGCGGAACCGCAGGGTAGCGGGTGTTTCAGCCGCCCGGCCGGCCGTCTGCGGGTGCTGGATCCGGCAGGGTCGGTGGTAGCGCCCGACGGCGGTGAGTCAGCCGGGTGGGCAAGGTCACCGCAGCGCCGGTTTCGCCTGAGCGGCCGAAGCGGGTAAAGTGATCCGTCGGTACATCACCAGCGCCCGTAGCTTAATGGATAGAGCATCTGACTACGGATCAGAAGGTTGGGGGTTCGAGTCCCTCCGGGCGCGCAGAACGAGCAAAAGGCTTCGCACGTCGCCTCCGCCGGCGACATCATGGCTCGATGACCTCCTTCATCTCCCACGCCACGATCGACTGCGCCGATGCCTACCGCCTCTCGGAGTGGTGGAAGCAGGTGCTGGACTACACCGATGTCCCTGGGGATCCGAACAACCCCGGCGACGAGGCATGCATGATCCAGGACCGGTCAGGAACGCACCGGTTGCTCTTCCTCGAGACCGGTGATCGGAAGTCGGTGAAGAACCGGGTCCACCTGGATCTGCGGCCACTCGCCGGCACCCGCGATGAGGAACTGCAGCGCCTACTCTCCCTCGGCGCGGCCGAAGCAGCAGATCATCGCGGCAAGTACGGCCCGGGATCCGGGTGGGTCGTGCTCGCCGACCCCGAGGGCAACGAGTTCTGCATCCTGCGCTCCGAGGCCGAGGTTCGCGCGCAGGAGGCCTGACCCCTGTCCAGCCGCGCATCGACGTCGCCGGCTCAACCTGCCGCGGTGGCCGGGCGGGTGCCGCTGAGGTGGCGGGCGCTGTTGACCAGGCCCACGTGGCTGAACGCCTGCGGTGTGTTGCCGAGTTGCCGCCGGCGGCTGGGATCGTACTCCTCGCTGAGCAGGCCGACGTCGTTGCGCAGGGCGAGCAGTCGCTCGAAGTGGGCCAGGGCCTGTGCGTACCGGCCGATGCCGTTGAGGGCGTCGACCAGCCAGAAACTGCACGCCAGGAACGCTCCTTCCGTCCCCGGCAGTCCGTCCACCCCGCCGTCGGCGTCCGGCCGGTAGCGCCGCACGAAACCATCGTCCACGAGTTCACGCTGCGCAGACAGGGCGAGGCGCGGGCGATGGGATTCGTCGGGGCGCGCACCCTCGAGGCCGCACTCATCTTCGTCGGCGTGGCGAGCCTCTGGACGATCATGACCCTGCGGCACAGCGGCGCGGGACCGGAGGCGGCGCTGATGGGTGAGACCCTGTCCGCGTTCTACGACCGGGTCTTCTTCGTCAGCCAGGGCTCCATCCCGATCGTGAACGCCGTACTGCTGGGCTCCTTGTTGTTCCAGTCCCGGCTCGTGCCCCGTGTGCTTCCCGTCCTGGGATTCATCGGCGCCGGCGCGCTACTCGGTTACAACGCCGCCTCCCTGCTCGGCTTCTCCGGCCCGCTAGCCGAGTTGATGGCGCTGGTGACGGTGCTGCCGATCGCGATCTGGGAGTTCTCACTGGGTGTCTACCTGCTGGTCAAAGGCTTCCGTCCGGTGGCCGTAGCAAGGCTGGACACCGTCCCGGCCGCGCCAGGGAGTCCGTGGCCAGGTCTCCACGGGCCGCGCGGCGGGCCGGTGTCACGATGACCGGGCTGCCCGCCCGCCGCACCTGGGCGAAGGGGGTCGGGAGGGTCACTGCCGGTCGAAGGAGGACATGATCCGCCCCACGGGGTTGTTGGCTGCCCCGTCCAGCAGCCCCGCTGCGAATCCGCGGTTCTGGGCGCCGCGGATCTCGCGTTCGTTGGCGCCCCGGATCCGGCTGTTGGATTGCCTGGTGCGGCGCCCGACGAACTCGTCACTGGCCTGCACGTTGTCCAACGTGGCCTCGGTCTCGCGGGCGTGCATGTGCCGCTTGTTGATGTTGCGGTATCGCAGGTACATCGCGCCGTAGAAGATGAACCCGGAGAGGAAGAACAGCAGGCCGAGCGACGCGCCGTCGCCGCTCTCGCCTCCCCAGGCGAGTACCTGATGGGCCGCGGTAGCAAGGGACTGGTCCATCAACCCACCACCATGATGACGCTGCCGATGATCATGCCCACGACTTGGACCACGGCCGCCACGGCGAGCAGTTTCGGCTGGTTCACCGGAACGCTGCCCATGGTCTTACCGGTGCGGGCGTTGACCGCGACATAGTGCAGGAACGAGCGCCCGTTGGAGCGCTTCTCCTGGTAGCTGTAGAGCCACACCGGGAGGTATGCCGCCGCCCAGCGTTGGCCCCGGATGTCCAGGCGCTGGTCCTCCCAGCGCACGCCCCGGTCGTAGAAGCCCAGGGTTTCCTGAGCCACTTTGTACCGGGCGATGTCCTCGGCCTGGCGCTGCACCAGCGGGGCGGCGTCGGCGATGTTGGTGTCCCGGCGTTCGGAGGTGAACCCGGCGATGTAGTTGGAGTCGTACCGCACCGAGTTGTGCACGTCGAACGGCATGATCGCGTTGATCACGTTGTTGGTGTTGTCGCTGACGTCCTGATTGCGTCGTTCGCTGGACGATTCCACCGTCAGGTCGTTGATGTAGACGTCGGCCTCCCGCCGCACGGCGTACACGTCGGCGTCGTGGACCCGGCGGCGGTTGTTGCCCGAGCCGATGGTGTAACTCCGGGTGCGGTGCTCGCCCTCGCCGGCGAACCTCGCGTGGGCGTTGATGTCCACCACCATGTACGGCAGGTACACGCCCATGACGTTTTCCGGTGCGAACTCCCTGAGGAACCGCGGGTGGGCGAAACCGCGGCGCTTCTTGACGAAGGCGCGGATCCTCTCGACCGCCTCTTCCTTCTTCATCTGGAACGGCAGCACCACGTCCGGGACCGCGCCGTTGGGGATCTGCTGGTTCATCGAGAGCTTGTTGCGGCACCAGTGGCACCGGGCCTGGGTGCTCTCCGCGGTGTTGATCACCACCTCGGCCCCGCACGCGGTGCACTTGAAGGTGAGCACCTCGTTGGTGGAGGCGACGATGTCCTGCGATCCCGATCCGATCACCGTGCCGGTGAGGGAGGCGATGTCCTGGTGGATGAACAACTCGTCCTCGCCGTCGTGCCCGGTCCACTCGTGCCGGCAGAACGAACACCGCAGCAGGCCGCTGGCCATGTTCAGGCTGATCTCGGTGGCCCCGCAGCGGGGGCACTTGGACAGCCCGTCCTGGGCGTCGGCGTCGGTGCGCACGATCTGCGGTCCATCCGGCGCACCGGACCCGCTCGGCCCGCCCGCCGGCACAGGGGGCGCAGGCGGTATTGCTGACGGCGGCGCAGGTGCCGCCGCTGCGGGTGGCGGGGGCACCGGTCCCGCGGGTGCGCCCGGGTGGGCAGGGGGCGGCGGAGGCACGGGGCCCGGCGGCGCACCTGCGAACTGCTGTGCCGCGTGGGGCGGCGGCGGAGGCGGCACGCCGTAGTGGGCGCTGCCCGTCGGAGGGCCGTCGACGCCGCCGTAGCCGGCGGGCGCAGGTGGAGGCGGTGGTGTGGTGTCCGGCCGGAGCGGTTCCGGCGCCGGGTGCTGCGGGGCGGTCATCTACAGTCCGAGTACTTTGGCCTTGGCCGCGTCATAGTCGTCCTGAGTGATCAGGCCCTGATCCAGCATTGTCTTGAGCTGGCTGAGTTTGGCCACCGGGTCCTCCTGGGGCGGTGCGCTCTCGGCCGCGGGCTGCGGAGGCGTAGGCGCCTCGGGTGCGGGAGGCTGCGGCGGTTGACCGGCACCGGGAGGCGGACCGTAGCCCTGCGGTGGCTGC
>CALKWS010000413.1 GCA_938004115.1 uncultured Ruaniaceae bacterium | reverse complement strand
GCTGACCACCCGCGGCGCTGCTGGCGGGAAGGAACGAGTCGGACCGAATCGAGGCCTACGACGCCTTCAGCCGCGCCGCTCCAGCGTGGACGCGCCCCTGTCGGCAGGTGTCGACGTCTATCAGACGTGGAGCAGGTCAATCGGCCGGAACTTGACTCGCATCGGCGCCTGGGCGGAGAACTCTTGGTCTCCAGAAACGAGCACCGGTTCCCCGTAGCGGCCGTCCGGTTGCAGCGTCCATGCGCTGATTGCCGGCTCGGCGGGATCCACCACCCAATAGTGTGCGCATCCGGACCGCTCGAGTCGTTCACGTTTCAGGAGCAGGTCTACGCCTCGTGTGCTGGGCGAGAGGACCTCGATGGCTAGCACGGGCGCCACCGGCAAGTCATTCTCGGTGAGATCGGAGCGCCGGGCGATCAGCACATCGGGCTGGATGACGGTGTCCTGCGCCAGCACCACGTCCAGAGGCGCGGCCAGAAGCACATGGTCGTCCGGAGTCAGCGGATGCAGCAACGTGATCAGTTGGACTACCACTGCCTGGTGCCGGACGTTGGGTGCCGGGCTCACGATGAGCGTCCCGTCCATGAGTTCATAGCGATGACCGTCCTCGGGCATGTCCGCGAGGTCGGCACGTGTCAGCGGGCGTCCATACGGCAACCCCGTTGCTGCGCTCATGATGCTCATGGTAAGCAAACACCTCCCGGTCCGTCTCCCCAGCACATCATCGGGAGAGCACCGGTAGGAAGCCGCTCACCCTGCCCTGTGGATCGGCCAGAAAGATCGCGCGGTTGTTGAAGGAGCGACGTTGTCGCAGTGCTGCACCGACGGCGAAGGAGTAACGCCGGGCGGCCCGTGAGGTAGGCCCCGAATCCAAGGTGAAGAGGCTGATGCCCGAGGTGGATGGTGCGGTGAAGTAGACCACTCCATCGTCCGATTGAAGGACGAAACCGCCCATGTCGTACTCCAGGGCTTCAGTGAAGATCAGTTCGCCAGGGGCCAGGTCCACTACCGAGAACGTGGCCAGCTCCCGTTCGAGGTGGCGAAGATGACCTCGGTGCCATCTGGCATGGTTTCGAAGAGCCAATCGCCATCATGCGCACCAGCAGTGCGCCCTCCCACGGGACCGTCGTGTTCGTTGACTTCAACGCCGACGTCGCTTCGATCAATCCGCCTCCTCCCGGTGGGCTGTGGGCAGTTGACAACGGCTGAGTCGCCAGCCCGCATGGTGAGGATTTCGTGGCTCCCACCGTGGCATGCAGCCGCTTGCATGTAAAAACCCATCGACCGGAACCATAATCGCGCCGCGCGCACGCACGCGCCGCAAAGACCCAGGCCTCACTTCAGGTCCCGGCAACACAGGATGCTTTGACACCGGACCGCGTCTTCGCACGGGTGTCGCGGCCGTGAGCGCTGGGGTCAACCCAGCATCGCGCGCAGGGCCGGATAGGCGGTGCTGCGGGAAACGAGTCCGAAGACGTCGATGCAGGGCGCCTGCACGACCGGCAAACTGGTGGGACAGCGGTCGGCGACGTCTATTGGCCCGGCCAGCAGCACCGCGGCCGGCATCGTGCCGCTCTCCGCAGCGCGCACCAAGGAGAGTTCGGTCGCGGTCGGGCCCGCCTGGCCTCGGCTGATCACGACAAGACACTCGACGTCGTCGGGCCGGTCGTCCTCGCGGGTGACTTGGACAAGCCGGACGCCGAGCATGTCGGACAGGTCCGCCAGGGCGCCGTCCAAAGGCTCGGCGAAGGTCCCCGCCGGGTCCACCAGGATCCCGACGGATCCGGCAGCGCCCGCACGCAACGGCAGGGAGTTCTGCTCATCGCGGACCTGGATGGCGCCGCTGAGCCCGGGGGCCTCGAAGCGGCCGCTGCCGTCGAGGACGGCCTGCCAGGAGTCCTCAAGCGTGCGTGAGGTCGCATTGACCACTCGCCGGAAGGCGCGATACAGGTCTGCTTCGGCCAGTTCCTCTCTGGCCAGGGCGTCCTCCAGTTCATCGAGCAGCCCTGGGACGACACCCGGCGGGCACTTGATGTTGGCGACGTCGCATCCGGCGGTCAGCGCGCGCACCACGGCTTGGCGCCGGGTGAACCGATCGCTGACGGCGCGCATGCGCAGGGAGTCGCTGACGAGAATCCCCTCGAAGCCGAGTTCATCGCGCAGCAGGTCCTGGCCGATCTCGGGGCAGAACGTGGCGATCTCCGTCAGGCCGAGATCGGGCAACACGATGTGCGCGGACATGATGCTGCCAACGCCAGCCTTGATCACCGCCTGGTAGGGACGCAGGTGCGTCTGGCGGTGAGCCTGAGCGTCGCGATGTACCACGGGCAGGTCGTGGTGGGAGTCGACGGAGGCATCCCCGTGCCCGGGAAAGTGCTTGGCCGTGGCCAGCACGCCGGTGCTCTGGATCCCTTGCAGGTAGGCCACCGCCCGGGCGCTGATCTCATCGGGGCCACCGGTGAAGGTGCGCACCCCGATCACCGGGTCATCCCGGGAGATCCGCACGTCGACAACCGGCTGGAAGGCCCAGTCATACCCGCAGGAGGCCGCGTCCAGGCCCACCTGGCGGCCGACGGCGTAGGACAGTTCGGCGCTGACCTGGCCAAGCGCGCCTGGGTAGGGCACGTCAGTGCCGCCGCGGCCCAGCGAGTACGCCAGCCCGCTTTCCAGATTGGCTCCGATGAGCGGCTCGATCCCGAACCGCTCGGCGCCCGCTCGGCGCATGGCACCATTAATCTGTCGTGCCAGTCGCGGGCGGTCAGGTAGGCCGCTGGCGAGCATCGGCGGCCCGTGGAAGGCACCGACGCCCTCGGCCACAGCGCTCATGGTGTCTTGGGTGACGCCGCCCGCTTCGGTGATCTCGGACAGGACCATCAGCACCCGGGCGATGCGCTGCCGCGGGGTCAGCCGGTCCCACAGGTCGGCGGTGAGGTCGTCTTCGCTCATGCTCTGGGCTCACTCTCCAGGCTCGGTTCAGGATGCAGGGACGGGTGTGTCATACGCGTGTATCCGGCCAGGCTGGCGCGGGCAGGCGGTTCGGCCCAGGGCTCGTGGTTGTCGGAGAACAGCGTGCCGCGGGCGATGACGCGCCGGATCGCGGCGGTGACATCCGGAAGGTGGGCGAAGGTGCCATCGTCCCGTACGGTCTGGCGCCGGTACTCGCTTAGGCGATGGGGCTCGCCGCAGGCCTCCACGATCGCGTTGACGAGTTGGACGTAGGGGCGCACCGCCGACAGGGTGAGCAGGTCGTCTGGCTCGCCGTTCGGGGCAGTGACAGCGCTCTCCACGGCGTTGGGAACCCCGGTCGGGGCGGGCAGGGTGGTCTCGCGGCCCTGCGTGCGCAGGGTGACCTGGCCGTCACGATGGCGGACCGTGACCTCTCCGGCCGTGCCGTGCAGGGTGATCGCCGGCTCGTGCACCTCATCGGCGGCCGTTGTCGCTGTTGCCACCAACGCGGGGCCGGGGCCGTGGGGCTCCACCCGGACCGCGATGAGGTCGTCCCCGTCAAGGTCACGCACCGAGTAGCACTCGGCGCTCAGCGCTCCTGGCCGCCACTCGGCGCTTACCATCCGCGTGGCCAGCAGCGCGGCGTGCAGGATGTGGGCGCAGGGATTGAACAGGGGGCCGTCGAGCACCGCTTGGCCGTCCATGAACCACTTTCCGGCCCACGGCGCGCGCTTGTAGTAACCATCGGGGCGAGCGAGCGCGGCGTGGGCGGTAATGCGGTGTACCTCGCCGAGGACGCCGGTGCTCCACACCTGCTTGGCCGCCTGGAGCGTCTGGCGGGCGAGTTGGAACCCGACCTCCACGCGTTGGCCCGGTCGCACGTGGGCCTCGAGCGTCTCCAGATCCTGCAGCAGGGGCACCGGCGGCTTCTCCAGATACAAAGCCGAGCCGTGTTGCAGCACCGCCTCAGCCAGGTCCCGGTGGGTGTGCGGCGGGGTGGCGACCACCACGCTGTCGGGGGCCACCGCCTCGAGAGCAACCTGCAGGTCGGTGTATTCGCGAAAGCCTGTGGAGGCCTCGTGTCCGCAGCCGGCCTCGGCGAACCGGGGGTCCACCAGCGCGGCCAACTCGATGCGCTCCGCCTCATGCAACTGAATCAACGTTGCCAGGTGCCGGGCTCCGTAACCGGCTACGCCCACGAGCACCACGCGTGGGCTCCTCTGGGCAGAGGGCCTCACCTCCGAGCGTGGACTCATGAGACCACTCAACCCTTCAACGCGCCGCCGGCAAGGCCCCTGAAGACCTGCTTCTGCAGCAGGAAGAACACCAGCAGGGGCGGGATGAGCACCAAGATCGCAGCGGCGGCCATGACGCGCTGATCGGCGGAGAAGGCACCGGAGAGGAATTGCACTCCGACGGTCACCGGGTACTTCGAGGGATCCCCTAGCACCACCAGCGGCCAGACGAACTGGTCCCAGGACTCCAAGAAGCCGAGCACAATGACCACCGCGATCGATCCGCGAACCGACGGCAGCATGACGCTCCAGAAGGTCCGGAACGGGCCGGCGCCGTCGGATACCGCGGCCTCCTCAAGTTCCTTGGGGATGTTCAGGAATGCCTGGCGCATCACGAAGATCGAGATGATCGAGACCGCCTGCGGAAGCACCACCCCGAAGAAGGTGTCGTACAGGCCCAGGGAGCGGGTCACCAGCAGGGTGGAGACCATGATCACTTCGAAGGGCAGGGCGGCAGTAGCCAACAAGGCGATCAAGTAGATCCCGCGCCCCTTGAAGCTGACCCGGGCTAGCGCGTAGCCGGTGAGAGTGGCCAGCACCAGATTCAGCACCACCGACATCGAGGAGATGATCGCGGAGTTGAGAAAGTACTGCGGCAGGGGGATAGACGTAAGGGCCCGAACGTAGTTGCCCAGCGTGGGGTTCTCTGGGATCAGACTTCCGGGAAAGCCGGCGACGCTCTCCCCTGCTGACTTCAGCGAGACCGAGACTTGCCACAGCAGCGGCAGGATGACCACCGCGACGGCCACGATCATCAGGCCATAGCGGATTGTCTTCTCCAACGGGGAAGCCTCTCCGCGGCGCTGTCTGCGCGGCTGGGCAGGCCGCTTGGGTACTGTGGCGTCGGCGGTGCTGATAGGTGTGCTCACGGTAGGGCCTTTCCTAGTTGCGGCGCGTGGCAAGCCAGCGCGCAACCGAGACGATGACGACCATGAGGAACAGGAACAGGCTGATCG
>CALKWS010000412.1 GCA_938004115.1 uncultured Ruaniaceae bacterium | reverse complement strand
CGGTAGGCCCGACGGCGTAGCGTGTGGTGAACTGGGGGTGGCGGCCGGCGTAGGTTGCGACTGTGGCGGCCGGATCGGAAATCGGGCCTGATTGGGCAGAGGTGATTCAGTGATGAGCACGACCCACATGGGTGAGCAGACCGCGCTGGTGCAGGTCACTGAAGGGGTATTGGATGTGGCTGAGCACCTGGCGGCGGTGGAGGACCCGCGGTGCGGTGCGGTCACCACGTTCATCGGTCAGGTACGTGATCATGATCCGCAGGTGCCGGGCACGGTGACCTCGATCAGTTACTCGGCCCATCCCG
This sequence comes from uncultured Ruaniaceae bacterium, assembly GCA_938004115.1. Lineage (GTDB taxonomy): Bacteria > Actinomycetota > Actinomycetes > Actinomycetales > Beutenbergiaceae > CALKWS01. The sequence continues at coordinate 1,606 of CALKWS010000412.1, read as the reverse complement.
ATGCTCAGCAGGTCCTGCAGCGGTTGGTCGCCCAGATGGCCGGTGCGAGCGGCCCCGGCACCGGACCGGGTGGCGAAGCGGCCGGAGCGGCGGGCGACGGGTCCGGACAGCGACCTGCCGAGGGGGCGACGGCCGATCCGGTGCGGATCGCGGCCAGTCACCGGATCGGTGACCTGGCCGTCGGTGACCTGGCCCTGGTGGTCTGCGTGGCCACGGCACACCGCGCCCGAGGATTCGAGATCTGCCGTACGGTGGTGGAACGCATCAAGGTGGAATTGCCGGTGTGGAAGAAGCAGCACACCGCGGACGGCACCAGCCAGTGGAGCGGACTATGAGGCAACGGAGCAGGCGATGAGTTCCAATCCGGTCCCGGTCACGATCGGGGTGCGCCCACCTGAGGTAGAGGTGCAGGCGGACCCGCGTCGCGGTGGCGCCCTGGTGGATACCTTCGGGCGGGTGCACCGAGACCTGCGGATCTCCCTGACCGACCGGTGCTCGTTACGCTGCACCTACTGCATGCCCGAACAGGGGATGGAGTGGTTGGCCCGGTCCTCGATCCTGTCGGTGGAGGAGATCGTCCGGGTGGCACGCGTGTGCGCCCAGGCGGGGATCTCCACCTTCCGGCTCACCGGCGGCGAGCCGCTGTTGCGCCGGGACATCGTGGACGTGGTCGACCGGTTGGCCCGGTTGCGCACGGGCGACGGCGAGCCGGTGCAGGTGGCGATGACCACCAACGGCATCGGGCTGCCCAAGGTACTCGATGCGCTGGTGGAGGCCGGGCTGGCCCGGTTGAACATCAGTCTGGACACCCTCCGGTCCGATCGGTTCGCAGAGTTGACCCGCCGGAACCGGTTCGACGATGTGATGGCCGGGATCGCCGCTGCCCAGGCCAGCGGGCTGCGTCCGTTGAAACTCAACGCGGTGGCCATGCGCGGGGTGAACGAGGACGAATTGGTGGACCTGGTGGAGTTCGCCATCGACCGCGACGCGCAGATGCGGTTCATCGAGCAGATGCCTCTGGACGCCGGGCACACCTGGGACCGGCAGCAGATGGTCACCCGTGAGGAGATCCTGCACGCCCTGGGCCAGCGGTGGGAACTGCACCCGGTGCCCGGGCGGGGCGGGGCGCCGGCGGAGCAGTGGCGGCTGGGCGATTCCGAGCACGTGGTGGGGGTGATCGCCTCAGTGACGGCGCCCTTCTGTGGGGCCTGTGACCGGCTGCGGCTGACCGCCGACGGGCAGTTGCGCAACTGCCTGTTCTCCACCAGTGAGTACGACCTGCTGCCGGTGCTGCGCCGGGAGGAACTGGAAACCAACGGCGCTGCCGGCAACGGCACCGAGCACCACCCGCAGTCGGAGGACGTCGACGTCGATGCTCGCATCGATGCGGTCCTGCGGGCCTGCATCGATGCCAAGAAACCCGGCCACGGCATCGATGAACCCGGCTTCCTGCAACCGGCCCGGGGTATGAACGCGATCGGCGGTTAGGGACCGCCGCGGGCGTGGCCGGCTCAACCCCGGGGGCCTACCCTCCGGCGAACGGTGGCAGGACCCAAAGCTTGCTCTGTTCGATAAACCAGGCGGCCTGGTCGGCGCCGCGTACCGG
>CALKWS010000411.1 GCA_938004115.1 uncultured Ruaniaceae bacterium | reverse complement strand
TGAGCCACTCCTGCAGGTACCCGGTCACTGAACGGACGGTGCGGATGCTCTGGGAGTGGGCGGGCATGATCCTCCATAGGGAGGTGTGCGGCTGGTGTGCGTTCGAGGTCCCTGTGGCGCACGGGCCGGGCCGGCAGGGCGGACCGATCGGGCACCACGGGGCGAGCCGGCAACGCTTGCCCTGCCTCGCCGGCCTCGTACCATGGCAGCATGACCTCCCCGAGCCGCTCCGGGCGGCCCAGGGCCTCCTCCTGGGCCGTGCTTGAGGAGGCTGCCGGGGAGTTGTTCCTGGAGCAGGGATACGCGCGGACCTCGATCGCTGACATCACCCGCCGCGCCGGGGTCTCGCGGAATACGTTCTTCAACTACTTCACGTCGAAGGCGGACCTGTTGTGGTCCGCCTTCGACACCACCTTCGCCGACCTGCCCGATGCGATGAACAGGCACCGGCACGAGGGCGTGGATGCCAGCGTGCGGATGGGGTTGGTGGAACTCGCGGCGGTCCTACCGCCGGAGAACGTCGCGTTGGCCTACGGGCAGGCCGAGCCGATGGGCCTGGAGGAGGAATTGCGCCACGCGGCGGCGGTCCGCGCCGGGACGGTCGGCGCGATGATCAGTCGACACGCCGTGACCGGCGGGCTACCGCAGTTGCGCGCGGACGTGGGCGGCAGCGCCTACGCCGGGGCGTTGATCGCGGCCATCGGATCGTGGTCCAGGGCCGGTGCCGGGCGGACGTCGCTACCGGATACTCTCACCACGGCCTGGGAGCCGTTGACCGGGGTCCTGGATCCCTGAGCGGAGGCTGTCGAGGCCGGCTGGGACGGCGACCGCGGGCAGTCGACCTGCGGCCGGGCTCCGGCGGGAGGTCGATCGCTGCCCCGGGGTCAGGGCCGGAACGGTTGGTGGGCCACGGTGATCGCCTCGGCGAGGTCGCGCACCGCAGGGTGGTCGGAGGTGGCCAGCACCTCCCGCAGCGGGCCGAAGGCCACGAATGACCCGTGGGCCAGCACCAACACGTTGGGGCACATCCGTTCCACGAGTTCCAGGTCGTGGGAGGCCAACAGGATGCTGGTGCGCAGCGTGGTGGCCAGCGCTCCGATGTGCTGGGCCATCTCCGCCCGTGCGCGTGGGTCGACCGCCGTGAGTGGTTCGTCGAGCAGCAGGATCTCCGGTCGGGTGGCCAGCGCCCGGGCCAACGCCACCCGTTGACGTTCGCCGCCCGACAGCGTGATCATCGGCCGGCGCTCGAACCGGTCCGCCAGCCCCACGGTCTCCAGCAGTTCGCCCACCGAGGTGGCGTGCGTCCGCCCGGACTTGCGTGCCTCGCCCAGGGCGATCTTCAGCACCCGCCCAGCGGTGATCTTGGGGTCGCTGACCGTCATCGAGTACTGCGAGACGGCGCGCACCGCGCCGGTGAACCGCCGCTTGTCCCGGCGCGACATCCGGTGCACGTTGCGGCCGTCCCAGGTCACCGTGCCCGCATCCGGCTTGATCGCGCCGGTGAGCGTCTCGATCAGCGTGGTCTTGCCCACCCCGGAGGGCCCCACCAGGCCCAGCGGCGGCAGACCTGGCTCGAGCGTCAGGTCCACCCCCTGCAGGACCGGCACCCCCGGATAACTGACGGCAAGGCCTTCAGCGCGCAACGTGGCAGACAAGGGGCTCCTCATGATCCAGGGACAGGTCCACAGGCATGGTAACCAGCGATCCGGACCCCGAACCGCCCCGGCATGGTCCACCGCCGGGGCGGGCGGGCGGTGCCAGCCGATATCCTCGACGCTGCTCGCCCGGCGTATCCGCGTTGCCCACCGCGGATCGCGCCACCTCCCATTGCCCACCGCATAAGGAGCACACATGAACGCACCCCGTGAGTCCGGGCCCCGCCGGGCCGGGCCGGGTGGCGCCGGACCCGAAGCGGTCCTCGGGGCACTGCGCGGCGGGCTGATCGTGTCCTGCCAGGCGTATCCGGGTGAGCCGCTGCGCGACCCGCAGATCATGGCGCGCATGGCCCAAGCGGTCGTCGCCGGGGGCGCGGCGGGGGTGCGTGCCCAGGGGTTGGAGGACATCCGAGTCATCACCAGCAGCGTCGAGGTGCCGGTCACCGGGTTGTGGAAGGACGGAACGGACCCGGTGTTCATCACGCCCACCTTGCGGCACGCGATCGCGGTCGCCGAGGCCGGGGCGCACATCGTCGCACTGGACGGTACCCGCCGGCCCCGACCGGACGGGCGCACCTTGGCGCAGACCATCGCCGGACTGCGCGAGCACAGCGATGCGCTGGTCATGGCCGACTGCGGCAGCGTGGAGGACGCCAGGGCCGCAGAGGACGCGGGCGCCGACCTGCTGGGCACCACCCTCGCCGGGTACACCGGGCAGCGCCCCAAGACCGACGGTCCGGACCTGGAGTTACTGGATCAGATCCTGGCGCACTGTTCCCGGCCGGTGATCGTCGAGGGCCGCGTGCACACCCCGGACCAGGCTGCCGGTGCCATCGCCCGGGGAGCGTTCGCCGTCGCCGTGGGCACCGCCATCACGCATCCCACCACGCTCACCCGCTGGTTCCACGAGGCGGTGGCCGGGCAGGGGTCATAAGGCGGCGTCAGCGCGGCCGTCAGTCCGGGACCGGCCCCAGCAGGTAGGTGGCCATCGTGTTGTGCGCGGAGTCCTCCGAGGAAGGATGGAAGATGCCGGCCAGCACGTCCCGATAGAGCCGGGAGAGTTCGTTCTTCCGGAAGAACGAGGATCCTCCGGCGGCGCGCACGGCCAGTTCCACCACCTGCTTGGCCGCCTCGGTGGTGCGCACCTTCACCGCGGACAGTTTCGCGAACCACGCGGCGCCGTGATCGACCTGCTCATCGACGTCCCTGGCCACCGCCAGCAACTGGGTGATCGCCCCGTCCAGGGCGATGCCCGCAGCAGCGACCCGACGGCGCGGGTCCGGCAGGTGGGCGTGCGCGGCGCCGTCGTGCAGCATCGAGGTGCGCGAGCGGACCGTCTCGATCGCCAGGTCCAGGGCGCGCTGGGCGATGCCCACGTACACCGAGGAGGCGAGGATCTCGAAGGAGGAGAAGATCCCGAAGATCAGCGGGTCCGGGTTGGGTCCCGGCTCCAGCCGGCGCACCACCCGGTCCGCAGGAGCGTGCGCACCCTCGAGCACCGTGGAGTGGGACTGGGTGGCGCGCATGCCCAGGGTGTCCCAGTCGTTCTTGGTCTGCACCCCCTCGCGGGTGACGAAGGCGTACACGCTCTTGGGCGCATCGGGGGAGGTGTCGTCGCGCCCGAAGGTGCCCAGCCGGGTCCAGGCGGGCGCGAGGGAGGTGAAGATCTTGGTGCCGGAGAAGGTGTAGCCGCCCTCGTCGTCGGGCACCGCCTCGGTGCGCGAACCGAACAGCACCAGGTCGTTGCCGGGCTCGGAGATCCCGAAGGCGAACACCTCCCCGTCCGCCGCCTCCTGGAACACGAACTCCAGTGCGTCATCACCGCGGTCGGCCATGACCCGGGCCACCGACAGCCACACATGGTGCATGTTGACCGCCAGCGCCGTGGCCGGGGAGGCGCCGGCCAGGCGCATCTGCTCCCGCACCATCTGCGCCAGGCTCAACCCGGCCCCGCCCTTGGTGGCCGGCACCAGCGCTCGCAGATAGCCGGCTGCCTTGAGTTCCTCGAGGTCCTCGGTGAAGAACTCGTTGCGTTCGTCATACCCGGCGGCGCGCTCCCGGATCCGGGTCAGCAGGTCCTCATCCAACAGACTCATCGGCACTCCTTGTCGTGAACGGTGTGCCGAGCCTAACGAGGGGGGCCACGGCATGCTCGACGGCGGGCGGGCGCGGCATGCTCGACGGCGTGC
>CALKWS010000410.1 GCA_938004115.1 uncultured Ruaniaceae bacterium | reverse complement strand
TCAACATCGCGCTGGTGAACGAGATGGCCCGGTTCGCCCACGAGTTGGACATCGACTTGTGGAACGTGATCGAGATGGCCAAGACCAAACCGTTCGGGTTCCAGGCGTTCTACCCCGGGGCCGGGGTGGGTGGGCACTGCATCCCGATCGACCCGAACTACCTGTCCTACAACGTGCGCACCCGCCTTGGGTACCCGTTCCGGTTCGTGGAACTTGCGCAGGAGATCAACGCGACCATGCCGGCGTATGTGGCCCGGCGGGCTCAGGACATCTTGAACGAGGATGCGATCGCGTTGCGCGGGTCCACGGTGTTGCTGCTCGGGGTGACGTACAAGCCCGATATCGCCGATCAGCGTGAGTCCCCGGCGGTGCCGCTGGCCAAGCAACTGCAGGCCCAGGGCGCCAACGTGACCTTCCACGACCCCAACGTCACCGAATGGCACCTCAACGGCCAGACTCTCACCCCGGTGGCGGACCTGGACGCCGCGGTGGCCAGTGCGGACCTGGTGATCCTGGTGCAGGACCACGCTGCCTACGACGTGGACGCCCTAGCGAAGGCCTCCAAGCGGTTCTTCGACACCAAGGGCAAAACCACCACCCCCGGAGCACACCGGCTCTGACGTAGAGTCAAGTACGAAGACCCCGGAACGATCCCTGGCTACTCGCTAGATCGCCGGGGTTTCGTCTGTCGCGACAGGTCGCTCCGAACGTACGTGAGTTCCGACGACGGCGCCCGGCCGTCTGCGGGAACGTGCGGTGGGTCAGAGCCCGGCTGGGCCGAGGTCGGCGCCGTGTGCGACCGCCTGTTCCCGGCGCTCCTCGCGCTCGGTTCGGACCTGCTCGGGGGTGCGCACGTCGTCGTCCTCACGAGTTTCACGCGAGAAGTCAGCCGGCGCCGCACGCAGGTTCTCGAACTGGCCGCCGGCCTCCCCGCGGATGCGGTTGTCCGAACCGGTGGGCGCCGCCTCATTGTCGGTGCCGGTCAGGTCACCACGGATGATGGAGCCGCTGACGTCCACCTCACCGGTGGAGTCGGAGATCGTCAGGTCTGCACCGAAGTAGTTGATCTCCTCGCAGTCGGTGAGCCAGACGCCCGGGCCAGCCTGCACGCCGCCGTTGCCGATGTAGGTGGCGTTGCCATCCACCTCACTGCCGCAGACGGAGGCACCGTGCTCGTTGTGGGCCACGGTCAACTCTCGGCCGATGGTGGAGTCGACCACGTCGGTGTAGGTGGTGCCTTCGGTGCTGACGAACAAGGCCACCTCGGTGCCGTCCAGGTAGACGTCCCCGGCCACTGCCTCGACGCGTCCTTCCACGCTGGTGCCGGTGCTGTACAGGAAGGTGGCGTCGTCGGCCGCCCGGCCCAAGTAGTGCCCGTCGAGTTGTGCACCGTCCAGGAACACGCCGTAGGCGCCGTTGCTGACGAGGTTGCCGCCCACAGCGGTGTCGGTGGCGTCGAAGAACGCGCCGCTGTTGACTACCACGCGCTCGGAGAACGTTGCCCCGGTGGCCACGAGGCTCGCACCGGATTGGACGCGCACCTCGCCGTACACGGTGGTGCCGTCCAGCACGCAGGTGCGGTCGGAGGGCACTACCAGATCACCGGTGACGGTGACCTCGCCGGCCGTGCCGATGCAGCGGGTAGCCGACTCGGCGGACGCGGTGGCAGCGGCTGCGATCGTTCCGGTGGCGGCAAGGGCCATGGCAGCAAGGACAGCAAGAGGTCGATGTGGCTTCCGCACGATGCAACTCCTTCACGGCCCGCCACGATGCGGGCGGTCGGGTACAGCGTGCTGCCACCCTACGTTGGAGTCCGGGCAGGGGGCAATAGCCCCGACCGCAAGTAGTCTGGCCCGCCAGGGGCGCGTTGGCAAGTTGGACACGCCAGAGTTCGAGAGGACTTTCGGCCCAGTGGATCGGCGCAAGCGCGTGTCCGCTGTGACCACGGGAGCAGGTCAGGGCCCCGCTCCACAATTCCTGCTAGGAGAAAGCCGAGTTAGGTCCCGACACTCACGATCCGGTGAGCCGCCACGGTCAGTTCCGTCTGCCGGCCCACGTCGAGCACCCGCACCCGCCCACCGGCCACGCTCAGCGGACGCACCCGGTGCTTCTGCGAGGCGCCAGCCGACCCCGCGATCACGAGTTCCACGTCGTTCCCGCGCTGGGCGGCTTGCCGTAACAGTTCCAAGGCGTAGACGGGATCCTCACTGTGGCCGTTGCCCGCAACCACCTGTTCCTCGCCGGCGCGCATCTGCGCGACCGCTCGGTTGAGAGTCTCCGGGTCCTCGGCGGCCGTAGCGGAGACTGGCGGTGCGGGCATGTCCCGGTTGGCGCGGACCTGCCGCGGCTGCACCGCCACCACCTGGCCGTCGATGGTCTCGGCCAGCGCCGAGTGGCCTGCTTCGCGCAGCGCGTCCAGCAATTCCTGCGGGCCTACCTGTGCGATCGCGACCGTGGGCGCGAGCAGTTGAAGTCCCAGGCCATCCAGTTCCGGATCGCCGAGGAGCGCGCTGAGCGCACCCTCCTGTTCCGAACGCAGGAACGAGCGTGCACGCCCGACGCGCAGGTGCCCGTGGTGGCGGGCAGTGTCGGTCACCAGATACTCCAGCGGCTGGGGCACGCCCGTGCGAGAGTGCTCCCCGAGGCCGGCGAGAATCTGCTCTCCGGACCACCCGTGGTCGAGCGCTTGGCGGATGGATTCGGCGGTAAAGCGCACCGTCATTGCCGACCCGCGGGATTCGATCACGGCGGTCTTCTCCAAGAGCGAGGCGAGGTCCGGAGCAGGACGTCCTGGAACGACGCCGGTGAGGTCACCCTGGATGAACAGCTCCGAGACCGCAGGCGGCAGGTCGGCGGCGAACGCCTCCGCGACGTCCTCGGTACGAACGTCGTCCTGATGGCGGCGCGCTGCCTCCTCGCGCCCGTTGTCTCCGGGTGGCCCAAGATCCCCGGAACGATCAGCATCGATCAACACCCGAGCCGCTCGGCTCAACGCCCCGGCACCGGTCAACCCCAGCGCCGCGGCCTCGCTCAGCACCGCGGCCACGGTTTCCATCGGGGGCGCCGACCGCGGGGTGTGCCACGCCAAGTGCTCATGCACCGCCTCGACCGATGGCGCCGACCCGGCCGGCCATGCGGCCAGCGCGGTGAGCACCCGACGGCGTAGCCGCGGTGCCCACCCCCGCTGCAGGTCCGGAGCCAGCGCCGA
>CALKWS010000409.1 GCA_938004115.1 uncultured Ruaniaceae bacterium | reverse complement strand
GGGGCAGGGCTCAGGGTGAGCGCCATGGACCATGCCGCCTACGCCACCCACAGCCCCTTCTCCGACCCGGGGAGGCACGCATCGCGACTGGCCGATGTCCCGCCGGACACCTCGAGCCTGCATACCGCGGTGATGCGCACCGTGATGCACTATCGCAACCAGACCCACCCGCCCACGCCTCGCCAACTGGCAGACATCGACAACCGGTGGGTCGACCGCATCTGCGATGCCGCCCTCGACCGCTCCCCCGGGCCGCTCACACAGATGCGCGCGAGCACCGATCAGGTGGGCGGGTGCTGCCGGGACCACGTGCTGCTGGCCGTGGCCATCCTGCGCGAGCACGGGATCCCCGCCCGCAGCCGGGTCGGTTTCGCCGGCTACCTCACCCCCGGTTTCCACCATGATCACGTGGTGGCCGAGCGGTGGAGTTCCCCACAGCAGCGCTGGATACGATTCGATCCCGAGTTCGCCCCCGGGGACCTCGATATCGACATCCACGACCTGCCCGACGGCGCGCAGGGGCCGTTCCAGACCGCCGCCCGGGCGTGGCTCGCCTACCGCGCCGGCGATACCGACCTGAGCACCTACGGCGTGGCGCCACACCTACCGCAGTTGCGCGGTCCCGGCTTCGTGCAACGCTACCTTTTGCTGGACCTGGCCCACCTGATGCGGACCGAGACGTTGCTCTGGGACGTGTGGGGGCCGGGGATTCCTGGTCGGCCCAGCCCATCCGGCGATCCGGCGGCACCAGCGCCGCGACCGGGTCTGCCTTCCCCACCGCCGCACGCGCAGACGAACACCGAACCGGCCGTGGCGATGAATGCCGAACTTGCCGCGGCCAGCGACGCGCTCGCCCGCCTGATCGTGGCGGCCGACGACGGCGACCGCGCGGCTCATCAGGAACTCACCACCCTGTGGGCTACTCAGGACCGGTTACGACCCGGCCGGCAGATATGGACGGTCTCGCCCTCAGGTCGGGTCGGTCGCACCGATCTCCTCGCCCGGCACACCGAATGGGACGCCGACCGGCACTGGGCGGGGATCCTCGTGGTGGCCGCGCAGGCCCCCGGTTCCTCCGTTACCTCCTAGATCCCGCGCGTGCGGTTCAGCGCACCCGCAGGGCCCAGCACGCCACCGCGGTGGCCGCAGCGACGTTCAGGGAGTCCACCCCGGCGCCCATCGGGATACGCACGCTGAGGTCACAGGCCGCCGTGGTCTCGGCGCGAAGGCCGTCGCCCTCGGTGCCCAGCACCAGAGCCAACTTCTCCGGCGGGTCTGCCGCCAGGTGCTCCAGGTCGACCGCATCGTCGGTCAGGGCGAGGGCCGCCACGGTGAAGCCGTGGGCACGCAGCAGCGGCACGCCCCCAGCGGGCGCTTCGCCGGGCGCTTCGGCGGCGGGGGCTTCACGGCCGGGAGGCTCGCCCGGGCTGCCACCGGGCCACGGGGCGATCCGCGTCCACGGGACCTGGAAGACGGTGCCCATCGAGACCCGGACGCTGCGCCGGTACAGCGGGTCGGCGCACCGCGGGGTGACCAGCACCGCGTCCACGCCCAGCGCCGCGGCGGAGCGGAACCCCGCTCCGAGATTGGTGTGGTCCACCACGTCCTCGAACACCACCACCCGCTTGGCGCCGGCGAGCACATCCTTCACCGCGGGCAGTGCCGGGCGACCCATCGCCGCCAGCGCACCGCGGTGCACCCGGTAGCCCGTCAGTTCGCGCAGCAGGGCCTCGTCGGCGAGATAGACCGGCACCTGGCCACCGTCCGGGGAGCCGGTGGCGGCAGTGATCGCCGGGCGCATCGAGTCCAGCCATTTGGGTGCCATGAGGAAGGAGATCGGCCGGTGCCCGGCACCGATGGCGCGTTCGATCACCGCCGCGCTCTCGGCGATGTAGAGGCCGCGCGCCGGTTCCTGCCGGGTCCGCAGCGCCACATCGGTGAGCCGGGCGTAGGCGGACAGGTCCTGCGCTTGCAGGTCCGGAACGTCGACGATCATCGCGCCGCCCGCCCGCACCATGGAGCCGGCGGTGAGGCTAGCCGGGGCGGTAGGGCGGGCCGGGTCTTCAGGGCGCACCGGGACTGTGGCAGCGGTGGGCCGTCGATCCAAGACACAGTGCCCATCGTGTCAGAGCGACCATGGCGCCAGAGCACACCGCGCCAGGCCACACCGGGCCAGAGCACACCGCGCCAGG
>CALKWS010000408.1 GCA_938004115.1 uncultured Ruaniaceae bacterium | reverse complement strand
CACCACCGGGGCCACACCAGCGACGTGGAACCGCGCCCAGGACCCGGTTATGACGTCGAGGTGACCTTGCTCAGACCGAGGGCGGTATCGGGATCCCGCCCGAGCGCCACCGCCAGCCGCTCGGTCAGCATCTGCGCCCGCACCAGGCCCGCGAGGAGCCCGGGCAGTTCGTCTCGCGGCACCGCGATCTCACCTTCGGGTGCCACCAGGACCGTCTCGGCTCCGCGCGCCTCGGCCCGTTTCAGCACGTCGGTCACGGTACCGACGGCGGCGGCGCCGACGGCGAACCCGACCACAGCCCGCCCGGGTCCGGCGATGGCGATCGGGCCGTGGGCCAGTTCGGGGGCGCTGGCCGCGTAGACCGGCAGTCCCGCAGTCTCCATGACCTTGTGTGCCCACTCTGCGGCCAGACCGGATGTGACCCCTCTCCCTGTCGCGGCGACCGGGGGCGCGGCGGCCAGTCGCTGCACCGCCCGGTCGACCGGCCCGATGTCCGCGAGCGCCTCGCCCACGGCCGCGCCGGCCGCATCAAGCAGAGCCGGAGCAGCCACTGCCGAGCCCACCCTTGCGCCTGTGTCGTTACGCGCTGCGATCAGCGTCCCGAGTAACCACAGCACCGCAATCTGGGCGAGCACGGTCTTGGTCGCCGGAATGGCACGTTCCGCGCCCACGTCCAACTCCACGGCATGCGAAGACGCGCCGACTAGCGGGCCGCGCTCGTTGACGATGGCGACCACGTGACATCTGGCCTCGCGCAGCCGTCCCGCTGCGTCGACCACGTCAGGCGTGCGTCCCGATTGGCTGAGCACGAGCACCACGGAACCCGGCGGCGGCAGCACGCCAGGCTGGCCCAGCACGGCGTCGATCCGTAGCGCCGGCACCGGGGCACCCACCGTTCGGCCGAGCCACGGCGCCACCATGCCGGCCGCGTGGGCGGAGGAGCCGCGGGCCAACGTCCACAGCCGGCCAGCCGGGTTCGCGCCCAGTCGATCCGGCAGCGCGGCGGCCAACTCCTCACGGCGGTCCGCCAGACCCCGTAGCCATTCGGGTTGTTCAGCCATGTCCGCGCGCATCCGGGCACCGGCATCAGCAGCCATCGACTCCGCCTTCCGTGCGTCTGAAGTCTGGTCTGACGCTACAGTCTTGTCTATACTTTTGGTGGATTACTCGACGAAGAGAGGTTCTACCCGTGACCGCACATCGCATCGCCATGCTGGGGACCGGCTTGATCGGCGACTTCTACACCGCCACGTTGCACCGGGGCCGTAACCGGGACCGGGTCGAACTCGTCTACTCCCGCACCGAGGAGCGGGGCGCCGCCTTCCGCGAACGATGGGACGTCCCCCGCTCCACCACGTCCCTGGAAGCCGCGTGCTCCGATCCGGACATCGACACGGTCATCATCGGCCTGCCGAACGACATGCATCTCGAGGCGGTGCAGTTGGCCGCCGAGAACGGTAAACACGTCCTGTGCACCAAGCCGCTGGGCCGCACTGCGGCCGAGGCCAAGGAGATGCTCGACATCGTCGAGCGGTACGGGGTGTTCGCCGGCTACCTGGAGGACCTCGTCTACACCCCGAAGACGCTCGCCGCGGTGAAGTCGGTCCAGGACGGCGCGCTCGGCGATATCCTCTGGGTCCGCTCCCGCGAGACCCACCCCGGCCCGCACAGTGCCTGGTTCTGGGACGAGAAGCGGGCCGGCGGCGGTGCGATCGTGGACCTGGGCTGTCACTGCATCGAGATCTGCCGGAACTTCATCGGCAAGGACAACCGGCCGATCGAGGTGTTCTGCTGGAAGGACACCCTGGTCCATCCGATCACGGCGGAGGACCACGCGGTGGCGCTGATCAAGTTCGAGTCCGGCGCCATCGGCCAGTTCGAGGTCTCGTGGGCGTTCCGCGGGGGGATGGACCTGCGCGACGAGGTATCCGGCACCGAGGGCACGATCTGGTTGAACCACTTCCTGCGCACGGGGTTCGAGATGTTCACCACCGGTGTGGGTGAGGGATACGTCGCGGAGAAGGCCGAGAGCGACAGCGGCTGGCTCTTCCCGGTCGGGGACGAGATCAACGAGTTGGGGTACGTGGACATGTTCATCGACATGTTCGACTCCATCGACAACGGCACCGCGCCGCAGGAGACTTTCTACGACGGGTACGTCGTGAACGCAATCATGGACGCGTGCTTCGCCTCCGCCGACAGCGGCAAGTGGGAACCGGTCGAGTTGGTCGATTGGCGTGGCGGGACGACGCCACGCATCTCCCGCCAGGCGGAACTGCATGACGGGCACCCGGTGATCAAGCGGGAGATCCTGCCCGATGGGCGCAGCAAAGTGCTCTACCAGCACCGCGAGAGCGGCGAGGTCCTCGAGCAGGTCACCGGCTGAGCCGCCCCGATGCGGGGGCCCGACGGCCCCCGCATCGCTCCGCGGTCCACCGCCGCGCGGGCGGGACCCCGCCGTCGGCTCCTACAGTCGCGGCACCAGCGGACGGATGACGTCCCGGGCCATGATGAACCCCTTCTTCAGCAACTCGTCGCTGCCCTCGAAGTCACGGTCCTCATGCTCCACGCACAGCACGCCGTCGTAGCCAGCACGGTAGAGCGCCGCCACGAACCTGCCCCAGTCGACCTCACCCAGGCCGGGAAGCCGCGGCACCTGCCACCCGATGCCCGCAGACATGCTGCCCTGCTCATACAGCCCTTCGCGGTCGATCTCCAGGTCCTTGACGTGCACGTGATAGATCCGGTCCGCGAACTCCCGTACCACCCGCTGCGGATCGATCATGAGCCAGACCAGGTGCGACGGATCGAGGTTCAACCCGAGCGTGCGGCCCTCGAAGTCCTCGAACATCCGGCGCCAGATCACCGGGTTGTACGCCAGGTTCTTTCCCGATGGCCACTCGTCCGCGGAGAAGATCATCGGGCAGTTCTCGATGGCGATCCGCACGTCGTGATCGGCCGCGTAGGCGACGATCTCGGGAAACACCTCCCGTGCGCGGGCGTAGTTCTCATCCAGTGGCCGAGTGTGATCGGCACCGATGAACGTGCTGATCATGGGCACACCCATCAGGCTGGCAGCACGGATCACGGCCTTGGTGTGCTCATTGGCCGCGGTCCGCACACTCTCCTCAGGGTGCAGGTTGTTCGGGTAGTAGCCCAGCGCGGAGATGCTGATCCCGAGGTCGGCGAGTTCACCGACGATCTCCGTGGCGCGTCCGGCCGTCATCTCCTCGATCGGCAGGTGGGCGGTGCCGGCGTAGCGGCGGGCCTCCGCACCGGCCTGCGGCCAGCACGCGACTTCGAGTTGCTCGTAACCGACCGACGCGGCCCAGGCGGCCACCTCGGCCAATGGGGTGTCCTCGAACGGCGCGGTCAACAATCCGAGTTTCATCAATCGATCCTCTCCACATCGACCCACCGGTCCTGGGCCGCACTGATCCGGATGGCTTCCTCCACGGCCAGGCCGCGCAGGCCATCGGCGAAGGTGGGGTAGGCGGGCTGCGTGCTGGGGCCACCGGCAGCAACATCGGCGTAGACACGCTCGAACAGGCCGCGGAAGGTCTCCCCGAAGCCTTCGACGTGCCCCCCGGGGTAGAACGTGATTGCCGCGGCGGCCTCGCTCAACGTCGCGGGGTCACGGTGCAGCACCTCGTTGGGCCGGTCCCGGTGCCCGATCCGCAGTTCATCGGGGTTCTGCGAGCACCAGGTGAGAGCAGCCGCCGAACCACCGACCTCGAAGGACATCTCGTTCTTGCGTCCGGGCGAGACCTGCGACACGGTCATCGCACCGCGCGCCCCTCCGGGGTACCGCAACAGCACGTGGGCGGCGTCCTCGGTGGTGATCCGGACCGGCGTCCCGGCGGCCCCGGCACCGGAGTCGGCAGCGAAGGTCTCCCGGGACCCTGAGGGCTTGATCCGGGTCGGCACGAAGGTGTGGAGTTGGGCATACACCGCTTCGACAGGCTCCCCGATGATCCACGAGGTCGCATCGAGCCAATGGCTGCCGATATCCGCGACCGCGCGCGTCTGCCCCGCCAGAGCGGGTTCGACCCGCCAGTT
>CALKWS010000407.1 GCA_938004115.1 uncultured Ruaniaceae bacterium | reverse complement strand
CCGCCGGTGCGTACCCTAGAGGGGTGCCTTCCCCCTTGGTCCTGGGTATCGAAACCTCCTGCGATGAGACCGGCGTGGCCCTGGTCCGCGGCCGCGACCTGCTGGTCGACGTCACCGCCTCGTCCATGGACGCCCATGCCCGGTTCGGCGGCATCGTCCCGGAGGTGGCCTCCCGGGCGCACCTGGAGTCCTTCGAGCCGACCCTGAACGAGGCGCTGGCGCGAGCCGGGGTGCACCTGGAGGAGGTGGACGCCATCGCCGTCACCTCCGGCCCGGGACTGGTCGGCTCGCTGACCGTGGGGGTGGCCGCGGCTAAGGCGCTGGCCCTGGGCCTGGGGGTGCCGCTGTACGGGGTGAACCACGTGCTGGGCCACGTGGCCGTGGATGCCCTGGTGCACGGCCGGTTCCCGGAGAGGTTCATCGGCCTGGTGGTCTCCGGGGGGCACACCAGCCTGCTGCTGGTCCGCGATATCGCCACCGACGTGGTGGAACTGGGGCAGACGCTCGACGACGCCGCCGGTGAGGCGTTCGACAAGGTGGGGCGGCTGCTGGGGCTGCCCTACCCGGGGGGACCGCACGTGGACCGGCTCGCCCAGGAGGGGTCCGCGGACGCGTTCGCCTTCCCGCGCGGCCTGAGCCGGCCCAAGGACCAGGCCGCCCACGCCTACAACTTCTCCTTCTCCGGGCTGAAGACCGCAGTAGCGCGCGTGGTGGAATCCTTCGAGGACGCCGGCGCCGACGTGCCCGCCGCAGATATCGCCGCCTCATTCTCCGAGGCGGTGGCCGATGTGCTGATCACCAAGACGGTGGCTGCCTGCCGCGAGCACGAGGTGGACACCGTGGTGATCGGCGGCGGGTTCTCCGCCAACTCCCGGCTGCGGGAGTTGGCCGCCGAACGGTTCGAGGCCGCAGGGATCACGTTGCGCCTGCCCCCGGTGCGGTACTGCACCGACAACGGGGCGATGATCGCCGCCCTGGGCTCGGCCGTGGTCGCCGCGGACCTGCCGCCCTCACCGGGGGAGTTCACCACCGATTCGGCGATGGAACTGACCCAGGTGCTGGCGGGCACATGAGGCCGGCGCGCACCGGATGGGCGCTCCTGGTCATCCTGGCGCTGCTCCTGGCCGCGTGCGCCGGCCAGGACCCCGGGAGCGGTCCGCCGCCTGCCGACCAGGCCGCCGGCGGGGCCGATGGGGACGACGATGCGCAAGGACCGGGAACTGCCGCCCCCGACGTCCCGGACCCCGAACCGGCGCTGGCGTGGGGGCCCACGGAGGCCGACCTCGCACAGGCCACCGAACGTGCCGCGCAGATGGATGAGGAGGACCTGGCCGGGCAGGTGATCATCGCCCGCTATGCAGGCACCGACCCGGCGAGCGCCGCCGCCATGGTGGCCGAGTACCGCCTGGGCGGGGTGATCCTGTTCGCCGACAACATCACCTCCCCGGACCAGGTCCGCCACACCGCCGAGGCGGTCCAGGAGGCCCACGAGGATCTGGACCGGGACTGGCCGGCAGCGGTGTCGGTGGATAACGAGGGCGGGCTGGTGCAGCGGATGTCCGGCGCCACCGGGGACTGGACCACGTTCCCGCCGTTCGCCGCCGCCGGCGCGGCCGGTGATGAGGCCGTGGTGGCCGGGGCGATGGCGGCGATGGCCCGGGAATTACGCGCCAGCGGGGTCACGATGAACTTCGCTCCGGTGGCCGATGTGTCCATCGGTCCGCAGGACCCGACGATCAACACCCGGGCGGCGGGCTCCGATCCGGAGGTGGTCTCGGCGGCAGTGACCGCCGCGGTGGAGGGATTCGCCGACGGCGGTGTGCTCAGTTCCCTCAAGCACTTCCCCGGGCACGGGGCCCTGACCGTGGACTCCCACGAGGTGCTGCCGGTGCAGCCCGCTACCGGGGAGGAACTCACCGATCGGGACCTGGTGCCCTTCCGCGCGGGGATCGAGGCCGGCGCGCCGATGGTGATGATGGGGCACATCGCCGTGGACGCCTGGGACGAGGGCGTGCCGGCGACCCTGTCCCCGCAGGCCTACCGGATCCTGCGGGAGGACCTGGGCTTCACCGGGGTGGCCATCACCGACGGCCTGGACATGGGCGCGCTGACCGCCACCCGCACCTCCGGGCAGATCGCCGTGGAGGCACTGGCGGCCGGGGCGGACCTGCTGCTGACCCCGGCCGACACCGCCGGCGCACATGCCGCGATCCTCGCCGCGCTGGCCGACGGCACCCTGGATCGGGACCGGCTGGTGCAGGCGGCCGGCCGGGTGATCGCGCTGCAACGCTGGCAGGAGCAGCTGGCGCAGGCCTCCGGCCCGGTCGACGACGAGGAGGTCGGCACCGGCGCAATGGCGTCACAGGAACTGAGCGCGGCGGCGATCACGCTCGTCGCCGGGCCGTGCGAGGGCCCGTGGCTGGGACAGAGCGTGTCGGTGCGGGGCCACACCGAGGCCGATGTGGCCGCGTTCAGCCAAGCGGCAACGGCCGCGGGGCTGCAGGTCACGGCCGCGCCGGAGCAGGCCGAGACATCGGTGGTGCTGCTCGGCGGCACCGGCCCGATGGCGGGCGGCGACGTGGCGATCGCGCTGGACGGCCCATGGCACCTGCGCGGAGCGGATGCGCCCACGCTGATCGCCGCGCACGGGCGCACCGAGCACACCATGGCGGCCCTGGTGGAGGCGCTCACGCAGACCGGTCCGCCACCGGGGCGGCTCGCCTTCGACGTGGAGGATCTGCCCGCCCAGGCATGCCCGTGACCAGCACCACGTCCCGGCCGATGGGGCAGGGCCTCAGGCAGACCTGCGCAGGCGCAGCCGCCACACCCTGGAAAACAGCAGGAAGATCACCACGAAGGCGATGAGGCTGCCCCAGGAGACCCCGGAGAAGGTGGCCCCGAGGAACTCATCATGGGCCTCGATGGTCAGGTCGATGCCGAGGAAACCGATGTGTGCCGGGCCGGTGTGACCGGTGGCCAGTAGCGTGTTCAGGCTGCCCAGCACGTAGATGCCGCAGGCGTACAGCCACAGCACGATCGCCGTGATCACCGCGAAGACCCCCTGGTACCAGGTGGGCCGGCCCTGAGGTTCGGCGGCGAGGTACTGTGCGGCCAGCGCTCGCGGCCGGCCGTGGTCGCTGATCGCGGCCGGCATGCCTATCTCGCCGGCGGCCAGGTCGAGGTTCGCTCGCAACTCGCTGAGCACCTGCTTGCGCCTCTTGCGCGGCATCGGGTCCAGCCACATCTCGACTTGATGCAGGTACCAGAAGCGTTGCCAGCGCGCGCCCAGCGACAGCCTGTGCTCCGCAGACGTCATGGGCGGCGTCGCCGGAGGTTCGGGGCGCTGGACGGATGCGGGATCGGTTGGGGGAGAGTTCACGGTCGTGCTCCATCAGGCTCGTGGGCTGCGGGGTGGCGCTCCTGGCCGTCATCGCCTGGGGCGCCTTCGGATTCGTCGGTCAGGATGGCTGACACCACGCCGGTCAGGTGGTGCCAGGACCGGGTGCCGGTGGTCAGCGCGGACGTGCCCGCCGGCGTCGGCCGGTAGTACTTGCGGGCCGGCCCGGCGGAGGAGGCCATGAGGTAGGAGGTCAGCCGGCCCTCACGTTCCAGCCGGGTGAGCACGGGGTAGACCGTGCCCGGGGCGATCGAGTCCAGCCCGTGGGATCGCAGTCTGGTCACCAGTTCATAGCCGTAGGACTCCTGCTGGTGCAGTAGCGCCAGCACGAGCACGGGCAGGACGCCCTTGAGTAGTTGGGGATCCTGGGTCACGTCGGCGTCCATCACTATGAGCATAACGCCAGTATCTGGTTATGCCAACTAGTCGACGCCGGGACTAGTCGATCGGTGTCCGCACCAGCGTGCCCACCGGTGCCTCCGCCGGCTCAGGCCAGGGGCAGCGGGACCCCGGCGTGGAACTCCGCCACCAGGTGGCGGACCACGGCGTCGAGCTGCCCGTCGTGGGCCCGGGCCACCTGGCGTTGCCGCGCCGCGCCCCCGCCGGTGGCGATGATGTCCCGCACGCCGGCCAGCTCCGCCGCGCACCCCAGATCGGCGGCCACCGGGGCGAGCATCTCCACCACCTCCTGCAGGTGGTCGGTGACCAGTTCCTCCCGGCCCTCGGCGTCCAGGATCACGATCGCCTCCAGCCCGTAGCGCGCCGCCCGCCACTTGTTCTCCGCCAGGAACCACGGGCTGATGGTGGGCAGTGGCTCACCGGCATCGAGTTGTCGGGAGAAGTGCTCGACCAGGCTGTGGGTCAGCGCGGTGATCGCGGCCAGTTCGGCGCGGTTGGACACCCCGTCGCAGATGCGCATCTCGATGGTGCCGAAGCCGGGGGAGGGGCGCAGGTCCCAGCGCACCTCGGTGAAGTCCTCGATCACCCCGGTATGCAGCATGTCCTGCACATACCGTTCCAGTTGCGGCCAGGTGCGGATCTCGGTGTACGGCAGTCCCGCCGTCGGCAGTTGCTGGAAGAGCAACGCCCGGTTGGAGGCGTACCCGGTGTCCCGCCCCGCCCAGTACGGCGAGGAGGCGGACAGCGCGAGCAGGTGGGGGTAGAAAGTGAGCATCGCCCCCAGGATCGGCAGCACCTTGTCCCGGTGCTCCACGCCCACGTGCACGTGCAGGCCGTAGATCAGCATCTGCCGCCCCCACCACTGGGTGCGCTCGATCAACGTGGCGTAGCGGTGCTGGTCGCTCACCCGCTGGCGGCCCCAGTCGGCGAACGGATGCGTGCCGGCACACATCAACTCCACCCGCATCCCGTCGGTGATCGTGCGGACCTGCTGCACGGATCGGCCCAGGTCGGCCATCGCCTCCGGCACGGTGCGGCAGACGCCGGTGACGATCTCCACGGTGTTGAGCAGCAACTCCTGGTGGATGCGGGGGTGCGCGGCACCGTCGGCCGGTGCCACCGCGTCCAGCACCACCGGTGCCACCTGGCGCAGGTCGCCGCTGTCGGCGTCGACCAGGGCCAGTTCCCATTCGACCCCGAGGCTGGATCGCGCCGACGGGGCGAAGTCCAGTCTCACCCGGGTGTCTCCGCCAACGGTTCGACCACCAGCACCGACTGGGTGCCCTGCAGCCGGGTGAGCACCACGGTGGCTGCGCGGGAGCCGGACAGGTGCAGTTGCTGGCGCAACTGTTCGGGCACGACGGCGGTGCCGCGCTTCTTGATCGTCACCTCACCCACCCCTCGGTCCCGCAGGTAGGCACGCAGCCGCTTCAGCCCGAAGTCGAAGTGATCCAGCACCCGGTAGCCGCGTGCGAACGGGGTGGGCGATGGTTGATCGGTGGTGATGTAGGCGATCGCCGGGTCCACCAGACGGCCGTCGATCTGCTCGGCGACCTGGTTCACCAGCCCCGCGCGGATCACCGCGCCGTCCGGTTCGTACAGGTAGGCCCCGAGGGCACCGGCCGGTGCCTGGATCGGCCGGGCGTCGGCATCACCGGCCCAGGAGAGCTGGTGGCGCCCGTCGTCGGTGAGCAGTAGCGCGCTGCGGCCGGCGCCCTCGGTGGCCAGGTCGGCGAACCAGAGCCCGGCCTCCACCACCGAGCCGCGCACCGAGACCCATTGGGCGTGGGTGTCGCTCGGCAACGCGGTGTAGGGGACCCCCGGTCCGACCTTGACGCCCAGGTTCGCCACCGACTCCCGCAGCGCCAGGATCGTGTCCAGGTCCGGGGAGTAGGCGCTGGGGTTGAAGACCCGATTGCCGCGACGGGTGCGCCGGGCGGGGTCGGCGTACACCGCATCGACCCCGGCGGCGGCCAGGTCCACCTCGAGGGCATCGGCGTGACGGACCTGCGCCTCGGGGAACGCGCGCAGGTTCAGCGTCGCACAGGCGGCCGTGGCCTCATCCTTCTCGATCGCCAGCACCCGCAGGCCCAGACCCGCCATCGCCAGCGAGTCGGCGCCCAGGCCGCAGCCCAGGTCCGCCACCAGGTCCACCCCGGCGCGGGCGTACCGGCGGGCATGCAACGCCGCCACCTCCAGCCGGGTGGCCTGCTGTAGCCCCTCCTCGGTGAACAGCATCCCGTTGGCAAAGTCGCCGAACTTCTCCTTCGCCTGGGCACGTAACCTCGACTGGGTGAGCGCGGCGGCCACCAGGTCCGCGTCCACGCCGCGGGCGCGCAGCCCCTCGGCCAGGCGCAGGGTCGCCTCCTCCCGGTACGGGGGGAGTTGCTCCAGCAGCGCCCATCCCTCGGAGGTGAGCAGGCGCGCAAGGGCGGCAGGGTCCATGTCTCGATCCTGCCACTGTTGAGCCGTGCTGGCCGCCGGCGATCCGCGCTGCCGGCTACCTGCGGCGATCGGCGCGGTCCACGGTCGTCGCTGCCGCCGGCGGCCGGCGGCGATTCGCCGTTGCGCCTACCTGGGGTGAACGGCAGCGTGGTCTACCTCACGACGGACCCCTCGCTGTTAGCACTCACCTTGACCGAGTGCTAACCGGCGCTCTAGATTGGACTCTGAAAGGTCCCACCCGGGACCTTGACCGGAAACCGCCCAACGTGCGTTCGGCACCCGCGACGACGAAGGTGCGTTGGATGGTGACGGTCCTTTGTCCTGGTTCCCATCACATGCGAAGGGGAGGTCCGTAGTGTCGGTCTCCATCAAGCCGCTCGAGGACCGGATCGTCGTCAAGACGGTCGAGGCCGAGCAGACCACCGCGTCCGGATTGGTTATCCCGGACACCGCCAAGGAGAAGCCCCAGGAGGGCGAGGTCCTGGCAGTGGGCCCGGGCCGTGTCGATGACAGCGGCAACCGTGTCCCGATGGACGTCAAGGTGGGTGACAAGGTCATCTACAGCAAGTACGGCGGCACCGAGGTCACCTACGGTGGCGACGAGTTGCTGATCCTCTCGGCCCGCGATGTGCTGGCGGTCGTCGAGAACTGACCTGCGGCAGTGATCAACTGCTGAGCAAGAAGAAGCCCCGGTTCCCGATTGCGGGAGCCGGGGCTTCTTCGTGGTCGTCGACCGCTCTGCGACTCGGCAACGTCGTCGGCCGGCCTTGCG
>CALKWS010000406.1 GCA_938004115.1 uncultured Ruaniaceae bacterium | reverse complement strand
CTGCGTCTGCGTCTGCGTCTGCGTCTGCGTCTGCGGCCAGCATGTCCCGGCCGGCCCGGTCGGTCAGGACCGCCGCCGCACCGGACCGGACGGCCTCCCTGGCGAACCGGGCGCCGTGGGTGCGCGCCCCGGGCAGGGCGGCGAAGAGTTCACCCGCCTCGGTGAGGCGGTGGTCCAGGCTGACGCCGTGAACCTCGGTCTGCAGGTCCGCACCGGTGGCGGAGGTGGCCAAGGAGAACACCCGGACCAACTCGCCCAGGGTGCGCCGGCCCGGATCTGAAGCAGCGCTCATGAGTCCTAGTATCGACGGTCAGGAGTCCTCGGGGCGCAGCGGGAACAGATCCGGCTCCTCGGTGGAGGGCGGGACGCCCAGATGCTGCAGCGTGAACTCGGTCACATCGTGGAACACCGGGGCGGCGACCAGGGAGCCGTAGATGCCAGAGGGCTGGACCACGACCACGCCGACGGCGATCTCCGGAGCCTCGGCCGGGGCCACACCCACGAAGGAGGCGGCGCGGTGGGTCAGGCCGCCGCGGCCGTCGGAGGTCTCCGCGGTCCCGGTCTTGCCCGCGACCCGGTACCCGTCGATCGCCGCGTTCACCCCGGTGCCGCCCTCGTGCACGGTGGACTCCAGCATCTGGATCATCTGTTCGCTGCTCTCCGGGGAGACCACCTGCTCGGGTACGGCCGGCTCGAGCGGTTCGTACTCGCCGTCGCAGGTGTACCCGTCCACGATTCGCGGCGGCAGGGACATGCCCTGGTTCGCGATGGTGGCGAACACCCGGGTGTTGGCCACCAGGTTCACGTTCACGCTCTGGCCGAACATGGTGACGTACTGGGTGCGCCCGTCCCAGTCGGAGTAGTGGTGCAGGATGCCCGGGGTCTCCCCCGGCAGGCCCAGGCCCGTGCGCTCCCCCCACCCCATGGCGCGCATGTACTCGTACCGCGTCTGGTTCGACATCTCATCACCGATGATCACCGTGGAGGTGTTCGCCGACTCCGCCAGGACACCGGTGGTGGTCAGCACCTGGTCCGGGTGCTCGGTGTGGTCGGTGAACGTCTGCCCGTTGGGCATGGTGTGGCGGTACGGGTTGTCGATCGGACTGGTGGGGGTGACCACGCCCTCCTCCAGTGCCGAGAGCACCGTGAGGACCTTGCCGGTGGAGCCCGGGTCGTAGGCGTTCTGCACCGACCGGGCACCCCGCCCGTCCTCGGGCGTGGCCATCGGGTCGTTCGGGTCCACCGCGTGGGAGTCGGCCAGGGCCAGGATCCGTCCGCTCTGCACCTCGATCACCACCACCGCCCCCCAGTCGGCGCTCCAGGTGTCGACCGAGTCGTCGATCACCTGCTGGGCGTGCCACTGCAGGTCGGTATCGACCGTCAGGTGCACATCACATCCCGGTACGGCACGGGTGGAGTGCTGTTCGCCGGTGGGGATCACCTGGCCCCGGGCGCCGATCTCCACCTGACTGGAGCCGGGGGTGCCCAGCAGCCGGTCGTTCAGCGTCGACTCGATCCCGGCGGCACCGTCGCCCTCGGCGTTGACCCAGCCCAGGATGTTCCCGGCGGTGTTCCCGTTGGGGTATACCCGCTGACTGGTCCGCTCGGCGGTGATGCCGTTGATCCCCAGCGCGGCGATCGCCTGCCAGGTCTCCGGCGTCGCGTGGCGCAGCAGCCGGTGGTATCCCTTGTCCCCCACCAGTTCGGCGCCGAGTTCGGCCGGGTCGCGGTCCAGGATCGGGGCGAGCAGCCGCGCGGCCGCCACCGCACCGCGGCCGGTGACCTCACCGTCGTCGTCCCGTTCCTCGAAGGACGGGATCTGCCGCTGGTCCACGATCACGTCGTAGGTGTCCACGCTGGTGGCCAGCACCGTGCCGTTGGCGTCCACCACGTCACCGCGCGGGGCGGGGATCGTCTGGGTGTGGGTGCGTTCCTCCCGTGCGCTCTGGGCCAGGGCGGGCCCGGCGACAGCCTGCACGTACACCAGCCGGACCGCGAACAACAGCACCACGATCAGGATCGCGGTGAGCAGCCAGCTCTGCCGCCGCACCGGCGATCCGACACCGGCCATACCGGTTGCCCGGCCCATCAGTCCGACCCGATCAGGTCCGCCGCCGGACCGGCGATGAGGTCCTCGTCGAGGATGAGGTAACTGGTCCCCTCACCGCGCTCCATCCCCAGGTCACGTGCCGCTTCCGCCAACGCCCCGGGTGCGGCGGCCTGTTCCACCCGGTGGGACAGTACCTGCTGGTGCTCCGACATCCGGGCCAGTTCGATGCGCTGCTCGCGCATCTCGTAGGCGGTGGCGGCCATGGCGGTGTTGAGCATGAGCGCCGCCAGCATCGCCCCCACCAGGATGGTCAGGCACAGTGCCGCGAACGGCAACAGGCTGCGCTGGTTCGCCGGGGCGCGCACCACCTGCAGCCGCGGGCGCCAGGAGGACGGCGCGGGCCGCGCCGGGGCGGTCCGTAACGGTTGTGCGCTCACCTCTGCTCACCCCCGTCCGGGCGGATGCGTTCCACCGCCCGCAGCCGCACCGAGGCGGAGCGCGGATTGGCGGCGATCTCGGTCTCATCGGCTTGTTCGGCGCCGCGGGTCAGGGCCCGGAGGTAGGGCTCGTGTCCCGGCAGTTCGCTGGGCACGCCGACCGGGGTACGCGAGGTGGTGCCCTCCCGCAGGACGTCCTTCACGATGCGGTCCTCCAGGGAGTGGTAGGACATCACCAGCAGGCGTCCGTGTACGGCGAGCCCGGCGATGGCGGCCGGCAATGCTGCGCGCAGCGTGTCGAGTTCGGTGTTCACCGCGATCCGCAGCGCCTGGAAGGTCCGCTTGGCCGGGTTGCCGCCGGTTCGGCGGGCGGCGTGCGGGATGTTCTCCCGAACCAGGTCCACCAAATCGCCGCTACGTTCGATGGGCCGCTGCGCGCGGCGCCGGACGATGGCGGCCGCGATCCGGGCTGCGAACCGCTCCTCCCCGTAGGTGCGCAGGATGCGGCGGAGCTCATCCTGTTCGGCGTGGGCCAGCAGATCCGCTGCGGTCCGTCCGCGGCTCTGGTCCATGCGCATGTCCAGCGGCGCGTCCTGGGCGTAGGAGAAGCCCCGTTCGGCTTGGTCCAGTTGCATCGAGGAGACACCCAGGTCGAACAGCACGGCATCGACGCTCCCACCGGCCCGCGCGGAGATGATGTCCCCGATCTGGTCGTAGACCCCGTGGACGGCCTCGAACCGGTCGCCGAAGGCAGCCAGCCGCCGGCGGGCGAGCGCGAGCGCCTGCGGATCACGGTCGATGCCGATCAAGTGCAGGCCGGGATGCCGGCGCAGGAGCAGTTCGGCGTGGCCGCCCATCCCGAGCGTGGCGTCCACGGCCACCGCGCCCGGACGGTCGAGCGCCGGCGCCAGCAGCTGGGCGCAGCGTTCGGCCAGCACGGGGGCGTGCAGTGCGCCGATCGGATCGCTTTCCATGGGCTGTCCTTGGGTGTGGCACCGGGTGGTCAGTGGTCGAGGGCCCCTCCGCCGCCCGACCAGGACTCTCGCCGCCGGATCTGGCGCCGGGGAAGTGCGCCAGAGTCGCGGTGAGAGACCAAGTGGGGCGGGGGCGGTGACCATCACAGTCCCGGGACCACCTCCTCGGTCAGTTCTGCGAACGCCTGCTCGGATGCCTCCAGGTAGTCGTTCCAGGCCTGCTGGTCCCAGATCTCGATCTTCGATCCAGCGCCGATCACCGCCAGGTCCCGGCCCAGCCCGGCGTACTTGCGCAGGATCGGCGGCACGGTCAGCCGGCCTTGCTTGTCCGGGATCTCATCGGAGGCTCCGGACAGGAGGACGCGCTGGAAGTCGCGCGCCTGTTTGGACGTCAGCGAGGCCGACTGCATCTGGGCGTGCACGCGCTCGAACTCGGCCCGGGGGAAGCCGTAGAGGCAGCGTTCCTGTCCCCTGGTGAGCACGATGCCCGGGGCGAGGGCTTCGCGGAACTTGGCGGGCAGGATGAGGCGGCCCTTGTCGTCCAGTCTCGGTTCGTACGTTCCGAGAAACATCTGCCACCCCCAACCCGCCGATCTGTTCCATGTAGCACCACATTACTCCACTTTCCTCCACCGTCAACGTGGAACGAGGTGTTTCTGCGCACTCGCGGCGACGTTTTCCCAGGTCACAGTGGGTGGAGCGCAGTGGAGGAAAACTCGCATCCTCGTGCTCGCGCCGGGGTGTCGTACGCACCGATCCGGCCCGAGCGGCGTCTGCGGACCCCCCGGTTCTGCCTCTGGGAGCGGTGTGGTGGCCGCCCCGCTGCGCCTCGGTGGAGGAAAGTGGAGGCACCGGTGGCGGTGTTGAAGGTCTGGTGGGCCCCCACCGACCGGGGAGCACGTCGTACCCTCGGAAGATGACCACCACGACGGCCCCCGAGGAGGCGATCGAGCGGCTGAGCAGCGCCCTGCGGGAGGTCTTTCCCGACCGGCCAGCGGCGGTCCGGACGGCGGTGGCGGTGTTCCTGGCGCGCGGCCACCTGCTCATCGAGGATGTGCCCGGCGTCGGCAAGACCACCCTGGCCAAGGCGCTGGCGCAATCGGTGGGGGGGACGGTGGGGCGGGTGCAGTTCACTCCGGACCTGCTGCCCAGCGATCTGACCGGGGTGAACGTCTACCGGAGCCAGACCGGGGAGTTCGAGTTCCACCCGGGGCCGTTGTTCGCCACGGTGGTGCTGGGCGATGAGATCAACCGCGCCTCCCCCAAGACCCAGTCCGCGCTCCTGGAGAGCATGCAGGAACGGCAGGTCACCGTCGACGGGGTCTCCCGCCCGCTACCGGAACCGTTCATGGTGATCGCCACGCAGAACCCGGTGGAGATGGCCGGGACCTATCCCCTGCCGGAGGCCCAGCGGGACAGGTTCATGGCCCGGTTGCGCATCGGATACCCGCCCGAGCGGGCGGAGTTGCAGATGCTCGCCCGGGGAGGGTTCGCCGACCCGTTGGCCGGGCTGCCCGCACCGCTGACCGGCGACGAGGTGCACGCTGCCCACCGGATGGTCGAGGGGGTCTACGTGGCCACCGCCCTCCAGCGCTACATCCTGGATCTGGTCCGGGCCACCCGCGAGCACGAGGAGGTGCTGTTGGGGTCCTCCCCCCGGGCCGGTCTGCAACTTCTCGCCATGTCCAAGGCGGTGGCGGCCATCGAGGGACGGGACTTCGTGCTGCCCGACGACGTGCAGGAGGTGGCCGAGAGCGTGCTGGCGCACCGCATCCTGACCCGCCGGGGCACCGCCGCCACGGCCACCGAGGTGATCCGTCACCTGGTGCAGCAACGTCCGGTGCCCTCCTGACGATGCGTCCGACCGCACGGGGCATCGGCCTGCTGATCGCCGGCGGCACCCTCGGGGTGGTCGCCGCGGCGGTGGGCGGGCTCGATCTGGCGCGGTTCGCGGCGTTGCTGCTCGGACTCCTGGGCGTGGCCCTGGGTGCGGTGCTGGTGACGCGCGTGCGCGCGGCGGGCGTCCGCGCCCGCCGGGTGGTGGACCCGGACCGGCCGGTGGTGGGCCAGTGGGCCGCGGTCCACCTGCAGATCGAGGGCGGGCGCCTCGGTGCGTGGTCCAGGTTGCGCGAACGCACGCCCGCGCAGGTGCAACGCTCACCCGTCACACCGACCCCGGCCGGGTGGACGTACCGGATCAGGCCGGGCCAGCGCGGCTATCTAAGCCTCGGGCCCTCCACGGTGGTGCACGGCGATCCGTTGGGGCTGGTGCGCTGGCGGGTGCCCGGGGACCGCGGGGAGCCGGTCCTGGTGTGGCCGCGCACCCTTCCGCTGGCCGGGCTGCACCGGCTGCGGGACCTCGGCGGGGGTGATGCCGCAGCATTCGGTTCGCCGGAGCGATCGGTCGAGGACCTCACCGTGCGGGAGTACGTGGAGGGGGACGATCTGCACCGGGTGCACTGGCGTTCCTCCGCGCGCCGGGGACAGTTGATGGTGCGCTCCGATGAGCCCTCCCGGCCGCATGCCTTCGACCTGGTCCTGGACATCAAGCGGGGCGCGGGTGCGGAGTGGGCGGTGAGCGCCTTCGCCTCGCTCGCCGTCCGTCTGCTCACCGAGGGCATACCGGTCCGGTTGCACACCTGTCGCAGGGCGGGGCCGGAGGCGGAGCCGGAGATGTCCACCCATACCTGCACCGATCCGGCAACGGCACTGGACGTCGTCGCGACCGCCACCGCCACGCCCGCGGGCTGGCAGAACGAGGTGGCAACCGCCGTTCCACCCGCCGCGCCGTGTGTGATCGCGGTGTTCCAGCAGCCCCGGCCGGCGTTGCTCGCGAGGCTGGCTCGTGTGCCCCAGCCGCGCCGCTCCTTCGCGTTGGTGGTCTCCGAGAGGTTGGAGGCGGTGGCCTCGCTGTCCGGCATGGCGGCACAGGGCTGGGCGGTCCATACCGCCCGCCCGCACGCCGACCTCGCCGGGATCGAGCGGGCCTGGGACGAGCTCCTGGCGCCGGTGAGGTTGCGATGAGCAGACACATCAACGGCGTCCTGACCGTCGCACTGCTCGCGGTGGCGATCGGGGCCGCGGCCCTGAGCATGGCCGATCTGATCAGGCCCGAGTCCTGGTTCACCCCGATGGCGATCGTGCTGGCCACCACGGCGGTGGTGCTGGTCCTGGCCCGGTGGTGGCTGGCCTCGCCGTGGCTCCCGAGCCTGCTGGGCCTGCTGGCCGGCGGATACGCCGTTGCCGTGCTGTTCACCGAGGGCCAGGGCTGGGCCGCGCCGCTCCCGGGCGTGAGGGCCCCGGCACAATTGCTGACGTTGCTGCGGGAAGGCATCGACGATGCCGCCACCACCTCCGCACCGGTGGTGACCAGCCCCGGCCTCGCGCTGGCCGTCACGGCCGGTGCGCTCATCTCCCTGGTGCTGGCCGAGGTGCTGGCACTCGGCTATCGCGCGCCGGTGTGGTCGGGCCTGCCGCTGCTGCTGCCCTGGCTGCCGGCCATCATGCTCGGCACCCCGGCCCCGGCGCCGGTCTTCATCGTCGCCGCCGGCGCCTATCTCGGCGTCCTGGTGCTCCAGGCCGCGGGCCGGCAGCGGGAACCTGCGACGGCGCCGGCCGGGGCGCTGGCCTCGGCCGGGGTCGCGGCGGCGCTGGCCGTGGTGGTGGGTCTGGTCGCCGCACCCGCCGTGCTCCGGGCACCCGTCCCCGCCTGGCAGGTACCCGGGGGCGGGGGCAGCGGCACCCGCCTGGACCTCGGCCTGGACGTGCGCGAGCACCTGACCCGGGGCGCCGACGACGTGGTGCTCCGGTACCGGGCCGAGGACCCCGGGCAGGTGGGTCCGCTACACGCCTACACCCTCACCGAGTTCAACGGCCGGTCCTGGGAGCGCTCCACCCCGGAGGGTGAGACCACAGCCGTGGGCGATGACGTGCTCTGGCCCGAGGAGGTCTCGACCGCAGAGGGCCAACACGTGCAGGTGGACCTGGTGAACCTGGACCAGGACCGGCTGATGCTGCCCGGCGAACCACGGCGGCTGGAACTCCAGGGTGCGTGGAGTTACGACGCGGGTCGCGATGAGGTCCTGGGCACGGCGCCCACACCGCTGGAGTACCAGATCGAGTTCTTCCCCCGACCGCTGGACCCGCACACCCTCGACGCCGCTGCCCCCGGGCAGCCGGGGGGTCCGGATGCGCTCCACGTGCCGGACACCGGGCACCAGGAGCAGATCGCCGCCCTGACAGAGCGCGTGGTCACCGCGGCCCAGGCCCGCACGCCGTACCAGCAGGCCGTGGCGATCCAGGACCACCTGCGCCGCGACAGCCACTTCACCTACGACCTGCAGGTGGATCCCGCCCGCACCGCGGACGCCGTCTGGGACTTCCTGGGCAGCGGCCGGGGCTACTGCGTCCAGTTCGCCACGGCGATGGTGGTCATGGCCCGCACGCTGGGCATCCCCGCCCGGCTGGCGGTGGGTTTCCTCGAGGGTACGGAGGATGGCGACGGCACCGTCGAGATCAGCGGTCACCGGGCCCATACCTGGCCGCAGTTGCACTTCGACGGTGTGGGCTGGGTGCGATTCGAGCCCACCCCGCCGGTACGGACCGGGGGTGTGCCGGCCTGGGCGGCAGGGCTGGCCGCCGACGCCCAGGACCCCGAGGATCTGGTGCCCCCCGAGACGGCGGCGCAGACACCCGCACCGCAACCCGATGCCGCCTCGCCGCGGGATCTGGACCCGGAGGCTGCCGCCGGGTCCGGGGAGGTCGGCGGCGGTGCGACCTGGTCCACCGTGGCACTACTGGCGGTGGCCGGCCTCGCCCTCACCTGGGGGTGGCGCGTCCGGTACCGCAGACGGGGAGACATCGAGGTCGCCTGGGCGGACGTGGCCGGAGCGGCGGCGACGCTCGGCGGGCCGCCGGCCTCGGAAACGCCACGCGCACTGGTGGAGCGCCTCGCCCTTCCTGCCCCGGGCGGGACGGCGTTGGGGAATCTGGCGGCAGCGGTGGAGCGGCACCGCTACGCCCGCCCGGGCGGCCCCGCGCCAGAGCCGAGTACCGTACGGGGCTGGCGTGAGCAGATCTTGGCGGGAGTCAGGAACCATCCCGCCCGGGGGACATGGAGCCGCCGGTGGCGCCACCTCATCGGGGGCGCCGCTCGCCGTGGTCACCGCCCGTCCAGCGCGGCAGCGCGTGACCGGGTTCGCGCGCCCAACCGTTCCGGCAGGCGCTGACGGGGCGATCGCCGTCTAAAAGGGGCCGATCGCCGTCGCGACCGATGGCCTGGGCCGAAGACCAGTGCTGGGACTCGGGCGCCTAGGGTTCGCGGCGCCGCTTCTCCCAGCGCTCTTCCAGGCGATGCATCAGCCCGGAGTCCTTCTGCGGTGCCTTGCCCCCGCCACCTTTCCCGCCGCGGATGGGGTGGACGTTGGCACCGTCACCACCGGCCCGGCGCGGCCGGGACATCGCCACCAGCACCCCGGCGAACATGAGCAGGAAGCCGATCGCGCTGAGCCACAACCGTCCGCTGGCCAGCCCTGCGACCAGGGCGGTCAGCCCGCCGAGGAGCCCGACGATGCCCAAGCCGATCTGCAATGGTCTTCGACTCGTGCGCCCGGAAATGGTCTCGGCGAGTTTGGGGTCGTCGGAGCGCAACTGTTGCTCCAACTCCTCCAGCACGCGCTGTTCGTACTCGGAGAGAGGCACGGCACCTCCCGGGGCGGTCGTGGAATGTGTGGATATGCGGGGCCTACTGTCTAGGATAAGTCCCCCGCGACGATAGCGGTAGCCGAAGTGGCGTCGAGCTCATCACCCCTCCGGCGCGGCTGGGATGATCCAGGTGCGTCATGGCGTTTCGGGCGCCGGTTCGCCGGTGGGCCGCACCAGAGCGCCCGCCCGTACCGCGCCGTGGCCGTACCGTGCACGGATCGAATCCATGGCTCGTTCGGCCTCCCGCCGGCTCGACTCCCCGCCGTCGAGGGTGCCCTGGAGGGCGGTGGTGGCCGCCGGACTGAGCGCCTCGCAGCGCACGCCCAGCAAGCGCACCCCGCTGCTGGGAATATCGACTCCGGCGAGCAGGTCACGCGCGGCGGTGTACACCTCATGGGCGACATCGGTGGGAGTCGGCAGACTCCGTGCGCGGGTGAGGGTGGTGAAGTCCGCGAACCGTACCTTGATCGACACCGTCGCGCTGACCATCTCCGCCGCCCGCAATCTCGCCGCGCACCGATGTGCCTGGTCCAGCAGCACGGCGTTCAGGTCCTCGGAGCGGGTGAGGTCCTCGGGGAACGTCTGCTCGTGGCCGATCGACTTCTCCGGCCGGTGCGGCTGCACCGGGCGCGGATCCCTGCCCCAGGACAGATCCAGCAGGCGCTGCCCGGATGACACGCCCAGCAACCGGTGCAGCGTGGGCGGGGGCGTGTGCGCGAGGTCCGCCACGGTGTGGATCGCCCGCGACGCCAGGAGCTCCGCGGTTCGCTCCCCCACGCCCCATAGCGCACCCACCGGAAGGGAGTGCAGGAACGCCACGGTCGCATCGGCGGGGATGAGCAGCATGCCGTTGGGTTTGGCGTGGCTGGAGGCCAGCTTGGCCACGAACTTGGTGGAGGCGATCCCCACCGAGGCGTCGACGGACAGCTCGGTGCGGATCTGTTCGCGCAGTTGGGTGGCGATCCGGACCGGGGACCCCAGCCGGCGGCGCGCACCGGAGACATCGAGGAACGCCTCGTCGATGCTGACCTGCTCCAGGACCGGGGTGGCGCGCCGCAGGATGTCCAGCACCGCGGCAGAGACCTCCCGGTACCGGTCATGGCGGGGCGGCAGCACCACGGCATGGGGGCACAGTGCCCGCGCACGGGCCATCGGCATCGCGGCGTGCACCCCCGCGGCACGTGCCTCATAGGTCGCCGACACCACCACACCGCGGTGCTGCCCCCCGACGATCACGGCCCTCCCTCGAAGTTCGGGCCGTTCGATCAGTTCGACGGCGGCGAAGAAGGCGTCCATGTCCACGTGCAGGATGGGGGTGGCCGAGTCGTCCTCCCCCCACTGCCGGCGCACTGCCGCGGACCGGACCGACCGGCTCATGAGGCCAGCGCTCGGGGGCCGGCCTGGGCGCGCGCGGCGTGAATCGTGTCCGCGACGATCCCGACGAACTCGGCGGCCGCCTGCTCGGTCCGTGCCACCTGGCGAGGGTCCAGGTGCCGTTGCCGCCCGCTCTCCAGCGCGGCCCGCACCGGCGCCCCAGCGGCGAACAGCGCCGCCCACGGCGCCCACACCTCGTCCAGTTCGGCGATCTGTTCCCACACGCTGCGCACCCGGCGCCGGTTCCGCGTCCCGGGGTGCAGCGCCAGGAGGGCCGCCCCAGCCCGCAGTGCCGCCATATGGGCGTGCAGGAAGTTCTCCTCCGCGGGCGCGGCCGGTGAGAGGTGGTCCAGTTCGGCATGGGCGCGTTTGAGTAGCCGCTCGGGTTCGAGGTCAACCATTGCCTACTCCCTTCCCTCTTCCCCAGTATCGAACGTCAGTTCGAATCTGTCAACGTCGGTTGGTCGTGGCCCGTCGGGAAGCGATACCGTCGGGTGTATGGCTCGGCGTAAGACGCGCGCCGCCGCACCCGCGGTCGCCGCGCTCCCCCAGGGTCCGATTCCCACCACGTTCGCCACCGTAGAACTCACCCCTGACACCGAGGATCCCAACGGCGTGCTGCTGTTGCTCGATGGCGTGCAGAGCTCGCACCTGTACCTGGACGATCCCACCCGGCTGATGTTCGAGTACATGCAGCAGATGCAGGTGGTGCTGCGGCTGCGCTATCACCACGACGAGCCCCTCAACGTCGTCCACCTGGGCGGCGCCGGATGCGCACTGCCGCGGGCGATGGCCGAACTATGGCCCCGCTCGAGGCATCTGGTCGCGGAGATCGACGCCAAACTCGCCGAGTACGTACGCTCCTGGTTCGACCTTCCGCGGGCCCCCAGACTACGGATCCGCACCTCCGACGCCCGGGAGGCGCTGCAGTCGCTGCGCACCGGCGGCGGGGATGCGATCATCCGGGACACCTTCGCCGGCGGAAACGTTCCGCCGCACCTGCGGACCCTGGAGTTCACCCGGTTGGTGGCCGACCGGCTCGCCGACACCGGGTGCTACCTGCTGAACCTCGCGGACAACCCGCCCCTACCGGTGGCGCGCCGGGAGGCGGCCACCGTGGCGCAGGTGTTCGAGCACACGGCGGTGATCGCCGAGCCCGGTGTGCTGCGCGGGCGCCGCTACGGCAACGTGGTGATCATCGCGGCGCACGACCCCTGGCCGGTGGCGGAGTTGAACCGGGAGCTGCGCACCCTGGCGCCGACCGCGCGGCTGCTGCACGGCGCCCAACTGCAGGACTTCATCGGAACGGCGCGGACGTTCCGGGATCCGGACGACGAACGCCACTGGTACGCCGGCCGGGAGCCGACCGATGCCTCGGAGTCCGCCGAGGAGCGGGTGGCCAGCATGCTGCCGGACACCCGCGAGGATCCGGACCGGATCATCAACCTGTACTGACCCTGAACCTGCCCTGACACACGAAAGGGCCCGGCCCCGCGCCGTGCGCGGACCGGGCCCCTCCGGATAAGTCGATCAGACGGCGCGAACGCTCTCCGCCTGCGGGCCCTTGGGGCCCTGGGTGATGTCGAACTCAACCCGCTGGGCCTCTTCGAGGGTGCGGTAGCCATCGGACTCGATGGCCGAGTAGTGGACGAAGACGTCATCTCCGCCGCCGTCCTGGGCGATGAATCCATAGCCCTTTTCAGCGTTGAACCACTTGACGGTTCCCTGTGCCATGTTGTGCTTGTCCTTCCGGGGACGTTGGTGGGGCGGGCCGTGTGCCAGCCCCGGTCGTGCCACATGCTTCGCCCCACGCTTTTCGCCCTCCGAACCGGACCGGAGCCTGGCTCGGAACACTGGGATTGTGCACAGGTGTGCCCACCCGGGTTGAACGTAAGTGAAACTGTAACGAGGCCCAGCATGCCAGGCTTGTCCCGCGGGCGCCACCATCGGCGCCCGACACGCCGGGTGAACCATGACGCAGCGCACACCGGCAGTCGGCGCCGCGCACACCGGCGGTTCAGGACTTGTCGTTGTCCTGGCCGGCCAGGTACTCGGAGAACCTTGCTGCGATCTCCTCGGCGCTGGGCACCTCCTCGGGGTGCGGCGCGGGCGGCCGCAGGGCCTCGTCGCCGGTGGCCTCGGCGAAGGAGTCGAACTGCTCCTCCAGGGCCCGTACCACTGCGGCCACCTCCTCCGAGGCACTCACCTGCCGGTCGATCTCGGTCTGGATCCGCAGGCCCTCGGCCTCCAGGTCCCCGATCGGCAGTTGGAGGCCGGTGACGCGGCTGATCTGGCGGAGCAGTTCGGCCGCCGCCTGCGGATAGTCCGACTGGGCCAGGTAGTGCGGGACGTGGGCGGCAAAGCCCATCGCGTCGTGCCCGTTGCGCCCCAACCGGTACTCCAGCAGGGCCGCCGCCGAGCCCGGGACGCGCACCGAGGAGATGTAGTTGGGATAGTCGGCCACGAGTTCCGGCCGCGTGGCGTGGGCGGTGAACGTGATGGGCCGGGTGTGCGGCACCCCCATCGGGATACCGTGCACACCGACGGTGGTCTGCACGTCGAAGTCGTCGATCAGCTCGATGATCGCCTCGATGAACTGCTCCCAGCGCAGGTCCGGTTCCAGGCCGTGCAGCAGCAGCAGGCCCTGACCGTCGTCGTCACGCAGCAGGTCGAGTACCAGGGACGGCTCGTCGTAATCCGTCCAGGCCCCGTCCTCGTAGGTCATCACCGGACGGCGGGAGCGGTAGTCCAGGAGCGAGTCCAGGTCGAAGGTGGCCACTCGGCGCCGGGTGAGTTTGGAGGTCAGGTGCTCGGCCAGGAGCGCACCGGCGTTTCCGGCGTCGACCGATCCCTGCAAGGCATGCACCAGGACCGGTACGCGTCCCACCGGCAGGTCTGCGAGGTCGACCTCTCGCGTGTACAGCGCTTGCGGATCAGCAGCCATGACGTCCTTCCTCTACTCGCCACATACGGGGCTCACCTCATGAGCAACGCTTGCGGTGAGCATCACATTCCCGCCCGTACCTGCCGAACAGGGGTGCATCACCCCACAGGGTACGGGCATAATGGACGGTCGCTTGGCCGCGGTCTGCCCACGTCGGACGGAGCACGTGGACGCCCGGCCTCCTCACCGCATCGGAGTATCCAACCTACCGTGACCAACCGCGAAGGCACACAGCACGCCCTGACGCTGGAACAGTCCTATGTGGACGGTGTCTATGCCCGCCTGGACGAGTTGCGGGCCCAGACCCGCGAGCGGCTCGCCAAGGTCCGCCGCGAGGGTCCCAGCGGATCTCCGCAGAACCGGTCCGAGCGGGACGCGTTCGCCACCCTGTACGAGGACCGCATCGCGGCCCTGGACGCGGTGGAGGACCGGCTGGTGTTCGGCCGGCTGGACCTGCGCGACGGTGAGCGGCGCTACGTCGGCCGGATCGGCCTGTCCGACGCCTCGCACGCCTCGATCCTGACCGACTGGCGCGCCCCCGCCGCCCGGGCCTTCTACCAGGCCACCGCACACTCCCCCGGCGACGTGGTGCTGCGGCGTCACCTGCAGACCCGCCACCGGCAGGTCATCGGGGTGGAGGACGACGTCCTGGACCTGGACGCCCTGGATGAGCAGACCCAGGTCAACCTTGCCGGTGAGGGTGCGCTGATGGCCGCGCTGAACGCCACCCGCACCGGACGGATGAGCGACATCGTGGCCACCATCCAGGCCGAACAGGATGGGATCATCCGCGCCCCGCTGGAGGGGGTGCTGGTGGTGCAGGGCGGCCCCGGTACGGGCAAGACCGCGGTCGCGCTGCACCGGGCGGCCTACCTGCTGTACTCCCATCGGGAACGGCTGGAACGCTCCGGGGTACTGCTGCTGGGCCCCAGCCGGGTGTTCCTGCGGTACATCGAGCAGGTGCTGCCGTCGCTGGGTGAGACCGGCGTGGTCTCCACCACGCTGGGTGAACTCATCCCGGGGATCAGCGCTACCGCGCAGGACAGCCCCCGGGTGGCGCGGATCAAGGGCCGGCGGGCCTGGGCCGGGATCATCTCCCGTGCGGTGAAGGCCAAGCAGCGGGTGCTGCCGGAACAGGAACTGCACGTGGGCGGGGTGGTCCTGACGCTGCGTCCGCAGGAGGTCCGCGAGGCCCAGGCCCGAGCCCGGCGGACCGGGCACCCGCACAACCGCGCCCGGGTGACGTTCGTCCGCGCGATGCTGGCCTCACTCGCACAGCAGTACCTGGAGCAGATCGGGGGCGCCGGGGAGGATCCGGCACAGGTCGTGGACGACATCCGCTCGGCCCGGGACGTGCGGGTGGCGCTGAACCTGTGCTGGATGCCGCTGACCGCCACCGGCCTGATCGAGGAACTGTTCGCCAAGCCGCACAAGCTCGCGGCGGTGGCCGGGCGGATGTCCGCGGCGGATCAGGCGGCGCTGCGACGGCCGGCCGGCTCGGAATGGACGACGGCGGATGTCCCGTTGATCGACGAGGCCGCCGAACTCATCGGTACCGACGACGAGAGCGAGCGCATCCGCGCCCGCGCCGAGGCGGTCAGGCGCGAACGGGAGATCGCCTATGCCCAGGAGGTGCTGGCCACCGCCTCACAGGGCGATGATCCTCTCAGCGCCCAGGACGTCATCTCCGCCGAGGCGTTCGCCGAACGGTTCGCCGAGACCGGGCCGCGCCTGACCACGGCCGAACGCGCGTACCGGGACCGGAGCTGGACGTACGGCCACGTGGTGGTCGATGAGGCGCAGGAGTTGTCGGAGATGGCGTGGCGCGCGCTGCTGCGCCGCTGCCCGACGCGTTCGATGACCGTGGTGGGCGACGTGGCCCAGACCTCCGCGGCCGCGGGCACCCGGGACTGGGCCGACCGCTTGGGCACGATGGTGCGGAGCAACTGGCGGGTGGCCGAACTGACGGTGAACTACCGCACGCCGGCCCAGGTGATGCAGGTGGCCCGGGAGGTGGCCGCCGCCGCCGATCCGGCACATCCGCCGGCACCGTTGCAGTCCGCCCGGGACGTTCCCGATGCCCTGCGGATCACCGCCGTCGACGATCTGGGCCAGGGGGTGCTGGACCTGGTGGCATCGGCGCTGGGCGGCGATGAGCAGGGTACGGTCGCGGTGATCGCCGCGCCCGCGCGCCAGCACGAGTTGAGCGCACTGCTCGACCTTCCCTCCGGGCCGGTGGACCTGACCGCTCCGGTGGTCCTGCTGGACCCGACCGGCGCCAAGGGCCTGGAATTCGACCGGGTCATCCTCGTCGAACCCGCAGAGATCCTCGCCGAGGGCCATGCCGCGGACCTGTACGTGGCGATGACCCGGCCCACCCAGCGCCTGGACGTGGTGCACGTGGACGACCTCCCCGAAGGGTTCCTGGACGTGAACGGGGATGGTGCCGCCATCACCACCAGCGCGACAGCGCGGACGACGGCGTCCAGCAGATGAGACGATCCGCCGCGGCGTGGTCTGATTGAGCACGATGGATACCGTGGTCAAAGCACTGCTCCTGGAGAACATCCACCCGCTGGCGACTGAACTGCTCAGCGGCCGGGGTATCGACGTGGCCACCGCAGCCGGTTCCCTGGACGAGGACGAGCTGATCGACGCCCTCGAGGGGGTCTCGCTCCTGGGCATCCGGTCCAAGACCACGGTCAGTGAGCGGGTGCTGGCCAGCAGGCCGGATCTGCAGGCCATCGGCGTGTTCGCGATCGGCACGAACCAGGTGGATCTGGACGCGGCCGTGCATCGTGGCGTGGCCACCTTCAACGCCCCGTTCTCCAACACCCGCTCGGTGGTGGAACTGGCCCTGGCCGAGATCATCGCCCTGACCCGGCGGCTGACGGAGAAGGACAAGGCCATGCACTCCGGTGTCTGGGACAAGTCCGCGACCGGCGCCCACGAGGTCCGCGGGCGGACGCTGGGCATCGTCGGCTACGGCAATATCGGCACCCAGCTCTCGGTGCTCGCCGAGGCACTGGGGATGCGGGTGGTGTTCTACGACACCGCCGAGAAGCTGGCCCTGGGCAATGCCCGGCGGATGCCGGATCTGGACTCCCTGCTGGAGATCTCCGATGCGGTGACCCTGCACGTGGACGGCCGCCCCGGCAACGCCGGGATGTTCGGCCGGGAGCAGTTCCGGAGGATGAAGCCCGGGGCGATCTTCCTCAACCTCTCCCGGGGCTTCCTGGTGGACTACTCCTACCTGCGTGAGGCGATCGGTTCCGGTGCGCTGGCCGGTGCTGCGGTCGACGTGTTCCCGGAGGAGCCCAAGGCCAACGGGGCCCGCTTCGACTCCGAGTTACGCGGCCTGCCCAACGTGATCCTCACCCCGCACATCGGTGGATCGACGGAGGAGGCCCAGCAGGACATCGGTGTGTTCGTGGCCGGGAAACTGCGCGATTACCTGATCGCCGGGTCCACCAGCCTGAGCGTGAACATGCCCACCCTGACGCTGGAGCCACCCAAACCGGGCCAGCAGCGGATCACCCACCTGCACCGGAACGTGCCGGGTGTGCTCGCCGAGGTGAACCAGGCGCTGTCCTCCGGTGGGGCGAACATCGACAGTCAGATGCTGGCCACCAGCGGCCAGGTGGGTTACGTGGTCACCGACATCACCGGTGAACTGCCTGAGCACGCCCGCCGCCACCTGCGCGAGATCGAGGCCACGATCAGGGTGCGGGAACTGGACGCGCCCGGCTCCTGAGCACCCCCGGCACCGGCGCGGGTCCGTGCCTCAGGTCTTGCGCGGGATGAACGTGCGCTTGGCCTCATCGGCCGCATCCGTGCCGGTGATCGGCCCGGTGTTGGGCACCGGTCCGGTATCCCGGGGCTCACCTGGGGTGGGATGGTCTCCGGCTTCCTTGCGGTCCAGCGCCTCGCGCATCTGCTCCTTGGTCCGCTCCGTCACCCCGGTGGCCTCGTCGGATTCGGCGCGGCCGGTTTCCTCATCACCGGATGCCATGAGTGATCCCTCCTCGATTACGAACCGCAGGCCCGTGCCTCCCAGGGCCGCTGGGTCCACTGTGCCGCCACGGCGGGGCAGGCGCCACTCAGCAGGCGGGTGAGCGACGCTCAGGCGAACTGTTCGGAGTGGGACTCCCGGTCGAGCCGGAGCGCCGCGATCGCCGCCTCGAAGTCCTCCAGCGAGGCGAAGTTCTGATACACGCTCGCGTAGCGCAGGTACGCCACCTCGTCCAGTTCCCGCAGCGGCCCCAAGATGGCCAGACCGACCTCATGCGCATCGACCTCGGCCACACCCATAGCGCGGATGGACTCCTCCACCTGCTGGGCCAGTAGGGCCAGATCGTCCTGGGACACCGGCCGGCCCTGGCATGCCTTGAGCACGCCGGCCGCCACCTTCTCCCGGCTGAACGGCTCCACCGCTCCCGACCGCTTCAGGACGGACAGGCTGGTCGTCTCCAATGTGGTGAATCGGCGGGAGCACTCCGAACACTGCCGCCGACGCCGGATGCTGGCGCCGTCGTCGGCCGTGCGGGAATCGACCACCCGCGAATCGGGATTGCGGCAATAGGGGCAGTGCATCGTCGTCTCACCTCCCGGTTCCACTCGCTGGTGCGGGCACACAGGATACCCCGCGACAGCCACCGAGGAGGCACGCACGGCCAGGAGACCCGCACAGAGCGCGGCGGCGGCGCTCAGTCCACCGGGACGGCCAGTTCCTGCCCGGCGTGCACGGCCGCACCCTGCAGGCCGTTGAGACGCTTGATCTGATCCACCACCTCGCGCACGTCCTGACCCGGATCGGTGACGCCGCTGGCGATAACCCACAGGCTCTCCCCGGGCTGGACCACGACGGTGTCCACCCGGTCCACCGGCTCGGGCGCGCTCTGGTATACCAGTGCTCCTGCACCACCGCCGACGGCGATCGACACGGCGAACCCGAGCGCCACCAGCACACGCCGGCCGCGGGTGGTCAGCCGCATACGCCCGGTGGTCCCAGCGGCCCGGACGACGCGAACGGGCCGGGCCGGGCTCACCGCGCCGGACCCGCCCGGCGTGCCTTCGGCCGCCACCTCCGCCCGCTGCGGCGACCGGTCCGCCGGCCGGGCCGGCGCCAGGGGTTCGGTGACGCTGGGCGCCGTGGCGTCGGTGAGCGGAAAGGCGAGGAGTTGCGCGTTCGTGGCCCCGATCGGCGGTGCCGCCCCGACGACGCGGGCACGGACCGGCCGGCAGGGCCCCGGGCCGGACCCCTGGTGCCCACAGGCCGGACCGTGCGGTCGCCGGTCCCGCAGCTTCCGGGCGACCGGACTGGGGTGGATCGCTAGCGCGCTCATCACGCTCTCCTCTCGGTGCACACCGTCATCGAACAGACGTTCTGCGAACGGATGTTGGCACCGTAACACAGATGTTCGAGCGGGTCGACACGCCAGTCGAACGGATGTTTCCCATCAGCGCGCCGAGTGCGTAGGCTTGTGCATGTCATGACAAGCCATGCCAGCAGCGACCACTGACATCGCCCGCCGGTGATGACAGGCCGGTCCCCAACCGCACCGATCTGGAGGACACGATGCCCGAGGGACTCGAGGAGAGAACTGAGGCAACGGAGCCCGATGCCGCCAAGCCTCGGGAGCTGACCGACCGGCAACGCCTGATCATGGAGTCGATCCGGACCAACATCGAGACCAAGGGCTACCCGCCCACGATGCGCGAGATCGGCGCCGCGGTCGGTCTGGCCAGCCCGTCATCGGTGAAGTACCAGCTCCAGGTCCTGGAGGAGAAGGGGTACCTGCGCCGCGACCCCGTCTCCACTCGCGCGATCGAGGTGCTCGACCCGCAGCAGCCGGAAGCGGCCCCGGAAGCCGCCGCGAACGGTGAGCCCGTGGGCGCGCGTGGGCCGCGGGAGCTGTTCGCGGTGACGTCGGATGAGCAGGTCGATGCCTCCCCCAGTTACGTCCCGGTGGTGGGACGCATCGCTGCCGGCGGCCCGGTCCTCGCCGAGCAGGCGGTGGAGGACGTCTTCCCCCTACCCCGCCAGCTGGTGGGCGATGGTGACCTGTTCCTGCTGAAGGTCACCGGTGACTCGATGATCGAGGCGGCGATCTGCGACGGCGACTTCGTGGTGGTGCGCCAGCAGCCGGTCGCGGAGAACGGGGAGATCGTCGCGGCGATGATCGACGGCGAGGCGACCGTGAAGACCCTCAAGCGCACCGATGAGGCGCTCTGGCTCCTGCCGGCCAACCCCGCCTACGAGCCGATCCAGGGCGACGAGGCCCAGATCCTGGGACGCGTCGTCAGCGTGCTGCGGTCACTGTGACCCGGCCCGACCGTCGGGGCCGATGGGTATCTCGACGACATCGGTGTACGCGCGCCGCTGGATCTGCTGGAGCCGGTAGTCCTGGTCCAGCACCGGGAAGGCGTGCACCGGTTCGAACCTGATCCACACCTCGGCACCGGTGCGCCGGACATCGATGCACAGGTACCCGTAGTGCTTGCCACCCTCGGCCAGCACCGGATTGCCGTTGGCCGCGATGCGCCATCGTTCGGGCTCGTCCTGATCGGCGGTCCAGACCCGGTAGGGGTTGTACCGCAGTAGTTCGTTCCCGTACCGCTGTTCCCCGCCCAGGCTGTCACCGGCGACGCCCACGTCGTAGTAGAGCACCCCGTCGCGCGACCGCACCGAGGCGACGTCACGTCCCGGGGGTGACCCGCCGTCGTCGGGCACCACACTGCGTTCGAACAGTTCGCTGTGCCCGCACAGCACCGCGATCACCCCGTACCGGCGGAACAGCGGGTGGAAGCGCCGCATCGGGGTGCCGCCCTGGCCGGTGGTGTCCTCGTGGTCCATCGGCAGTCCGTGGGCGCCGCTGGAGTAGGGAATGTGGTGGAACTGCACCAGGACGATCTGCCGCCGCGCGCGTGCCTGGCGCAGGTTCTCCTCGACCCACCGCCACTGCACGCCCCCGGGATGGATGTCGCTCAGGTCCGCCCCACCGGCCTGCTCGTACTCGGTGCGGGTGAAGTGCTGCTGGGTGTCGGTGCCGGGACCCCGGTAGTCCCTGCCGCCCACGGGGTCGGGGTAGCGGGCGGGGTGGTCGTCGGGTTCTCCGTTGCTGGAGTCCAGGGTGAGGATGGTCAGCGGCCCGTAGTCCACCCGGTAGTAGCCGCGGGGACCGGTCACCGCGTCCGGCGGCCCGGGGAAGTAGGCGTGGTACTTGGACCGGGCCCGTACCACCGGCCGGCGATCCTGTGCGGTGCCGTATCCGCCGTTGAGCGCGCCGAAACTCTCCCAGTTGCCCATCGCCGGCAGCAGGGGTGTACGCCCGAGCAGTCCGTGGCGGGAAGTGATGGCGAAGTACTCGTCCCAGGCCGGCTGGTACCCGCCCCCGCCGACCAGGTCCCCGGGGTGCAGGATGAGGTCGGGGCGGTCCGCGGCGATCAGGTCCGTCACGGCCCGGAACCCCTCGCCCTCGGTCAGCGGGTAGCGCAGCACCGGCTGCCGGCGCCCGTGCGGGCCGGTGCCCGCGTCCACCCCGAAGGCCTCCCGCCACGGTCCCTCCGGGTCGGGCCGGTGCTCGGCTCCCGGCCCGGGGGCCCAGGGACGCCGTCTGCTGCGTCCTGCCGGTGCCGCCTCGGAGTCGGCCAGGGCGACCAGTCGCAGGTGCGTCCAGTCCTCGGCCGCGGGTGCGGTACGGAACCCGGCACTGACGGTCTCACCGCCCTGGTCGAGGGTGTAGGCGTACTCGGTCCCCGGGCGCAGGCCGCGCAGGACCACCACGTGCCGCAGGTTCCTGCCCGGCCGGAGCCAGGAGCCGGGCTCCAGCCCGGGGATCGTCTGGGCGCGTTCGGCGTCGGTGTAGCGCAGGTGCTCCAGTTCCTCCGGTACGGAGGTGATCGGGCCGGGTGCGTGCGGGCCCGTCACGGTCAAGGTGCCCGGTTCGGCGGTGCTGGAGAACCACACGATGCTCACCCCGGTGCTGCTCGGGGCGTGCAGGTACGGCGGTACCCGGAGGCTCATCGCGGCTCGGTCACCGGTTCCGCCCGCTCGGCGTTGCGGTCAGGGGCGCGGCCGCCTCGTGCTCAGCGTCCAACCGGCGCAGCGCCTGGCGGACCACCTCGCCGTTCGTGGTGGGCCACAGCGGCGGGAGCGAGG
>CALKWS010000405.1 GCA_938004115.1 uncultured Ruaniaceae bacterium | reverse complement strand
GCGGCGATCGCCCGCCGGTACCGCCGGCTTGTGCGGTGCCTTATTCTCAAGACCATGGCGCGCGTGTTCAACCCACCCCCCGGCTGGCCCAAGCCACCCGCAGACTGGACGCCTCCACCCGGGTGGAAGCCCGACCCCAGTTGGCCCGAACCTCCGCAGGGCTGGGACTTCTGGATCGAGAAGGCCGACGACGCCGGATCGAGCCTGTTCGGCGGCTCAGCGCTCGGCTCGTCCTTGTTCGACACCGGCGACTCCACCACCGACTCCTATGGCAGCGTGTCACCCTCCGGGGAGGCGCACATCCCCGGAGCGCCGACCGGACCTGACTTCACCGTCTCCAACCGGGAGCCGGCGTCGATGTCCGAAGGCGCCCAGCAGTCCACCGCGGCGGTGCCGAACTCCCCGTCCGGCAATCCGTACGGCCCCGGCCCGTACACCGGCGGTCCGCACGCCGCCGGAGCATCCGGACCCGGCGGTCCCGGCGGTCCGACCCGCGCCGGGACCGCACCCGAAGGGGTGCAGGCCTCGACCTTCGGCGCGCAGCCCCCCGGCGGCAGCCCGAACGCCCCGGCCCCGCTCGCCCCGAGCGGCGGAGGCCGCCTGGTCCTGTTCGGACTGCTCCTCATCGCGCTCGGGGTCGGCGCCACCGTTTTCAGCGCGGTCTCCGGCGACGCCGATCAGGTCCGCATCTGGTGGGGCCCGGCGCTGGTCGGTGTGATCCTGGTGATCCAGGGCGCGGTGCGGATGGTGCGCGCCGCGGCGCAGCGGCGCCAGCCGATGGCCCAGGGCGGAACCGGCTATAACCCGATGAACCAGGTGACCCAGCCGGGTGGCGGTGCCGGTGGCCAGGCGGGCCTGCAGACCGGGCAGTCCAGCACCGTGCCCATGCAGAACCCCACGGACCCGAAGAACTACCGGCGCTGAGCCGCCCGCCGGCGGACCTGGTGCGAAGTAGCCAGCGCGGCGTTCAGACGAACACCGGTCAGCGGAACACCACCGTGCGGTGCCCGTCTAGGAGCACCCGGTGCTCGGCGTGCCAGCGCACCGCGCGGGCCAGGACCCGTCGCTCCACGTCCTGACCCATGGCGATCAGCTCCGACACCGAGTCGGCGTGGGTCACCCGCTCCACGTCCTGTTCGATGATCGGGCCCTCGTCCAGCGATGCGGTGGCGTAATGGGCCGTGGCACCGATCAGTTTCACGCCCCGGTCATGGGCCTGGGCGTAGGGGCGGGCGCCCTTGAAACTCGGCAGGAAGGAGTGGTGGATGTTAATCACCTGCCCCGCGAGTTCCTCGCACAGCCAGGGCGAGAGGATCTGCATGTACCGGGCCAGCACCACCAGTTCCACCTGCTGCTCGCGCACCAGGTGCAGCAGCCGGTGCTCGG
Source organism: uncultured Ruaniaceae bacterium (assembly GCA_938004115.1). GTDB lineage: Bacteria > Actinomycetota > Actinomycetes > Actinomycetales > Beutenbergiaceae > CALKWS01. The sequence goes on along the minus strand of CALKWS010000405.1, from coordinate 20,236 downwards.
CTGCCTCCTTGGTGTCCGGGGTGACCGGGATGTGGTGGAACGGCACCTGGTAGAACTCCGCCAGCGGCCCCAGGGTGGTGTGGTTGGACACCACCCCGAGGATGTCCACCGGCAACCGTTGGGCACGCTGCCGGAACAGCAGGTCGCCCACGCAGTGCTCTGTCCGGGAACCCAACACCAGGGTGCGCATCGGCCTGCCGACCTCATCGAGGTTCCACGTCATCGAGAACCGCCGGGCCACCTCGCCGATCGCCGTCGACAGTTCCGCCCGAGGCGTGGAGGCCTCCACCTGCACCCGCATGAAGAACAGGCCCGAGTCCGGGTCGCCGAACTGCTGGGATTCGGTGATATTGCCACCGTGCGCGGCGAGCGCACCGGCCACCGCGTGCACGATGCCGGAACGGTCCGGGCAGGACAGGGTCAGCACCCAGTGCGTGGGGCTGGCGGTCTCGATCGTCACGCTGCCAGAGCCTATCCGGTTGCGGGGGTCACAGACCGGCCGGGTCGATGCCAAGATGGAGGCATGGACGACCAGTTGCGGATCGACGTCATCGAGGACGCTCACGCCGGGGAACTGCTGACCGTGCGCCGGGCAGCGTTCGTCACCGAGGCGCAACTCTACGGAGACCCGCACATCCCGGCCCTGACCCAGACGCTGGAGGAACTGCGCACCGACCTGGCCCGCCCCGACGTGGTCACCCTGGGCGCCTGGGCCGGCACACGGCTGGTGGGCTCGGTCCGCGTGGGCCTGGAGGAGGACCGCGCGCTGCTGGGCCGCCTGGCGGTGGTCCCGGACCTGCAGAAACGGGGGATCGGCACCAGGCTGTTGATGTCGGTGCTGGCCTACCTACCCGAGGGCACCAACGAGGTGTGGGTGTTCACCGGCCAGGACTCCAAGCAGAACCTGTCGCTGTACGCCCAGCAGGGGTTCGAGCACCAGTACGACCAGAACGCCGGCGAACTCACCTACGCCTACCTGCGCAAGATCCTCGGCGACGTCGAGGACGAGGAGGTCGCGGACGACCGCACGGCTTGAGCCGCCGCCCGGGGTTGCTAGGCTGAGGCAGTCGCGACTGGCGCCGAGGTGGAGTCACCACCGGGGAGCGACGGCAACATGGACTGCAGGTCGCCCGCCTGGGCCGAGGTCCAGCCCGAGAATCTGTGTTGCCGAGCGGAGGAAACATGAGCCAGTCCCTAGACCAGAGCCCGATCGCCCAGCAGTCGCTGGCGCAGGTGGACCCGGAGATCGCCGCCGTCCTCGACGGTGAACTGACCCGTCAGCGCGAGACGCTGGAGATGATCGCCAGCGAGAACTTCGTGCCCCCGGCGGTCCTGCAGGCCACCGGCAGCGTGCTGACGAACAAGTACGCCGAGGGCTACCCCGGCCGGCGCTACTACGGCGGCTGCGACCAGGTGGACATCGCCGAGAACCTCGCGATCCAACGCGCCCGGGAGGTGTTCGGCGGCACCTACGCCAACGTCCAGCCGCACTCCGGCGCCACCGCCAACGCCGCCGTCCTGCATGCCCTGATCCGCCCCGGCGACACCATCCTGGGGATGGAACTGGCCCACGGCGGGCACCTGACCCACGGGATGAAGATCAACTTCTCCGGCCGCCTGTACGACGTGGCCTCCTACGGCGTGGACGAGACCACCCACCGGATCGACTACGACGCGCTGCGCGCCAAGGCGCTCCAGACCCGGCCCAAGGTCATCATCGCCGGCTGGTCGGCCTACCCGCGGCAGCTGGACTTCGCCGCGTTCCGGCAGATCGCCGATGAGGTCGGCGCCTACCTGTGGACGGACATGGCCCACTTCGCCGGGCTGGTCGCCGCCGGGCTGCACCCCAACCCGGTGCCGCACTCCGACGTCGTCTCCACCACCGTGCACAAGACCCTAGGCGGGCCCCGCTCGGGCATGATCCTGGCCAACGACGCGGAGAAGTACGGCAAGAAGCTCAACTCCGCCGTGTTCCCCGGCCAGCAGGGCGGGCCGCTGATGCACGTGATCGCCGCCAAGGCGGTGGCGATGAAGATCGCCGGGACCGCCGAGTTCGCCGACCGGCAGCAGCGCACCATCACCGGCGCCCGGATCCTCGCCGAGCGGCTGACCGCCAAGGACGTCGCCGACGCCGGGGTCTCGGTCCTCACCGGGGGCACCGACGTCCACCTGGTGCTGGTGGACCTGCGTCACTCCGACCTGGACGGCCAACAGGCCGAGGACCTGCTGGATGCCGCCGGGATCACCGTCAACCGCAACGCGGTGCCCTTCGACCCCCGCCCGCCGATGGTCACCTCCGGGCTGCGGATCGGAACCCCGGCGCTGGCCACCCGCGGGTTCGGCGACGCCGAGTTCGCCGAGGTGGCCGAGATCATCGCCGAGGTGCTCATCGCCGGGAAGGCTGCGGACATGGACCGCGCCCGGGCCCGCGTGCGCGCGCTGACGGAGAACTTCCCGCTCTACCCCGGCCTGGAGCAGTGAGGCACGGCGTGACCGAACCGACCAGCGCCCGGCCGTTGCCCGGCAAGCCGGTGGCCGACGCGGTGATCGCCGCCCTCGGCCCCCGCATCGCCCGGCTCACCGACGCCGGCCACCGGCCCGGCCTGGCCACCATCCTGGTGGGCGATGACTCCGCCTCCGCCGGGTACATCCGGATGAAGCAGGAGAGGGCCACCGAACTGGGCATGACCTCCCCGCACATCCACCTGCCGGCCGATGCCACCCAGGCGGACCTGGAAGCAGCGATCGAGCAGTTCAACACCGCCGCGGACGTGCACGGCATCCTGGTGCAGCACCCCACACCGCCGCAGATCGACTTCGATGCCGCGATGGGCACCATGGATCCGGACAAGGACGTCGACGGGCTGCACCCGCTGAACATGGGTCGGCTCGCCCTGGGCATGCCCGGCCCGGTGCCCTGCACCCCCGCCGGGATCGAGACCCTGCTGGCCCACTACGAGATCCCGATCGCCGGGCGCGAGGTGTGCATCCTGGGTCGGGGCACCACGCTGGGCAGGCCGCTGGCGCTGCTGCTGTCCCAGAAGCGGCCGACGGCGAATGCGGCCGTGACCGTTGTGCACACCGGCGTAGCCGACTGGCCGCGGTACACCCGCCGGGCCGAGGTGGTCATCGCCGCGGCCGGGGTCCCCGGCATCCTGCAGCCCGAGCACCTCTCCCCGGGCGTCACGGTGATCGGCGGCGGCGTCCGGTACGAGGGCCGCCGGCTGCTGCCGGACGTGGATGAGAGGTGCGCCGAAGTGGCCGGGGCGATCACCCCCAGGGTCGGGGGAGTGGGACCTACCACGATCGCGATGCTGCTGCGCAATACGGTCGAGGCGGCCGAACGCCGGGCGGGAGTCACCCGGCCCGCATAGCGGCGGAACGGCGGGTGGGAGTCACCCAGCCCGCATAGCGGCCACCGCGCCGAAGCCAGCATTACTCGGCTGGAACGGCCTCGAAAGTCGACCGATGCTGGCTTCGGCGGGTGTCGCCGGGCGCACGCGGGCCGTGCCCGCGCGCCGATCGACGGTGTGGTCGTCCGGCGCTCTCGCACGCCCAGCGCGCCGTCGTCCTGTGCTCGCGCACGCCCTGCGCCCCGAGCCGGGGACTGGCCACTCGGGTGCCCGCGACCGGCCGCCCCCGCGACGGGAAGGCGCGGACCACGGCGTCACCAGCGTCTGCGTCAACCCCGGTTACGTCCGCACCGCCCTGGTGGAGAAACAGATCGCCGACCAGGCCCGCGCCCACCAGATCAGCGAGGACGACGTGCTCGAACAGGTCCTGTTGACCCGACAGGCCATCAAGCGTCTGGTGGAGCCGGACGAGGTCGGGGCGCTGGTGCTCTGGCTCGCCGGGGAACACGCCACCATGGCCACCGGCTCCTCCTACGTCATGGACGGCGGGTGGCTGGCCCGATGACCACCCACACCTACCGCACCGCCGACGTGCCGGTGCACGGCGGGCACCTGCGCGCCGGCATCTGGGAGCCGGTATCGGCCACCGAACCGCCCACCATCGTGGCGATCCACGGCATCACCGCCACCCACCAGAGCTGGCTGCACCTGCCGCCACTGCTGCCCGGAGCGCGGATCGTGGCCCCGGACCTGCGCGGCCGCGGCCGCTCCAACACCCTGCCCGGACCGTACGGCATGGCCCAGCACGCCGACGACGTGGCCGCGCTGCTGTCCGCGCTCGGCGTCGGCGCGGCCACCGTGGTGGGCCACTCGATGGGCGCGTTCGTCGCCCTCGTGCTCAGCCACCGGCACCCGGGCCTGACCACCCGGCTGGTGCTGGCCGACGGCGGCCTGCCGCTGGAGATCCCGGACGGGGCCGACCCGGACGAACTGATGCACGCCGTGCTCGGACCGGCCATCCAACGTCTGGCCATGACGTTCCCCGACCACGCCGCCTACCGGCAGTTCTGGGCGAAACACCCCGCCTTCGGGCCGGACCTGGTGGCCGAACTAGCCGCCTACTTCGACTACGACCTGGAGCCGGCACCCACGGGGTGGCGCTCCTCGGCCCGGATCGAGGCCGTCACCGAGGACCAACGCGAACTGGTCACCGGCCACAGCGTGCGGCCGGCGCTGGCGCACCTCACCGTGCCCACCACCTTCATCCACGCCCCTCGCGGGCTGCAGGACGATGCCCCGCTCTACCGGCCCGAGCACGCCGAGTCCTGGGCCGCACGGGTGCCGTCCATTACGATGAAATGGGCGCGCAATGTGAATCACTACACCGTCGTCATGAGCCGCCCGGGGGCGCGGTTGGTGGCAGAGCAGTTGGCCCCCGCACCGGAAGGAGTTCAAGGATGAGCAGTACACCTGCGGCACAGGCTGCTGGGTTGGACAAAGTGGTGGGTTCACCTGCGGAGGCGGTGGCCGATATCGGTGATGGCGCCTCGTTGGCGGTGGGGGGTTTTGGGCTGTCGGGCAATCCGGTGGGGTTGATCGAGGCGTTGTTGGCCCAGGGGGCCAGTGGGTTGTCGGTGGTGTCGAACAACTGCGGGGTGGAGGATTACGGCCTGGGGTTGTTGTTGGGGGCGGGGCGGTTGGCGAAGATGACGGCCTCGTATGTGGGGGAGAACAAGGACTTCGAGCGGCAGTACCTGTCGGGGGAGCTGGAGGTGGAGCTGACGCCGCAGGGCACGTTGGCGGAGAAGTTGCGTGCGGGGGGTAGTGGGATCGCGGCGTTCTTCACCACCGCCGGGGTGGGGACCCAGGTGGCCGAGGGGGGCCTGCCGATGCGGTACGGGCCGGATGGTGAGGTGGCCAAGGCGTCCCCGGCCAAGGAGGTGCGCACGTTCACCTACCAAGGGGTGGCCCAGGAGTTCGTGCTGGAGGAGGCGATCAGCACCGATTTCGCGTTGGTGCATGCCCAGCGGGGGGACCGGTTCGGGAACTTGGTGTTCAACAAGGCGGCGCGGAACTTCTCCCCGTTGGCGGCGATGGCCGCGCGGGTGTGTATCGCCCAGGTGGAGGAGTTGGTGGAGCCGGGGGAGTTGGATCCTGATGAGATCCACCTGCCGGGGATCTACGTGCACCGGTTGGTGCATGTGGGTAGTGACTTTGAGAAGCGGATCGAGCGGCGCACGGTGCGCCAGGAAGTGGGGCAGTGAGGATGGCGCTGACGCGGGAGGAGATGGCCGCCCGGGCTGCCCAGGAGCTGCCCGACGGGGCGTATGTGAACCTGGGGATCGGGATGCCCACGCTGGTGCCCAACTACGTGCCGGCCAGTTCCCAGCTGGTGCTGCAGTCGGAGAACGGGATCCTGGGGGTGGGCCCCTACCCCACGCAGGATGCGGTGGACCCGGATCTGATCAACGCCGGCAAGGAGACGGTGACCACGCTGCCCGGGGCGGCGTTCTTCGATTCGGCGATGAGTTTCGGGATGATCCGCGGGGGCAAGATCGATGCGGCGATCCTGGGGGCGATGCAGGTGTCCAAGGACGGGGACCTGGCGAACTGGATGATCCCGGGCAAGATGGTCAAGGGCCCCGGTGGGGCGATGGACCTGGTGCACGGGGCGCGGCAGTTGATCATCCTGATGACCCACACCGCCAAGGACGGCACCCCCAAGATCGTCAACACCTGCTCCCTGCCGCTGACCGGTAAGGGCGTGGTGGACAAGATCATCACCGACCTGGCCGTGATCGACGTGACCCCCCAGGGCCTGGTGCTGACCGAGACCGCCCCCGGGGTCAGCGTGGAGGAGGTCATCGAGGCCACCGAACCGGACCTGACCATCGCCGAGGACCTGAGCAAAGTGCAGGTACACACATGACCACCACACCCACCGGGCAGCCCGAGATCGTCATCGTCGGCGCCGCCCGCACCCCGCAGGGGAAACTCAACGGCCAGCTGGCCCCCTTCTCCGCCACCGAGCTGGGCTCCCGCGCCATCCAGGGCGCCCTGGCCCAGGGCGGCATCGACCCCGCCGCGGTGCAGGCGGTGATCATGGGCCAGGTGCTGCAGGCCGGCGCCGGGCAGGCCCCGGCCCGGCAGGCCGCGATCGGCGCCGGGATCGGCTGGCACGCCCACGCCACCACGGTGAACAAGGTCTGCCTGTCCGGCCTGAGCGCCGTGATCGACGCCGCTCGTCTGCTGCGCTCCGGTGAGGCCGAGGTGGTGGTCGCCGGCGGGATGGAGTCGATGACCAACGCCCCGCACCTGCTGCCCGGCTCCCGCCGGGGGTGGGTCTACGGCGAGGTGCCGATGATCGACCACGCCGCCCACGACGGGCTCACCGACGCCTTCGACGGTGAGTCGATGGGGCTGGCCACCGACAACCGCCGGGACCGGTTCCCCACCACCCGCACCGAGCAGGACGCGGTCGCCGCGCGCTCCCACCAGCGCGCGCACGCCGCCTGGGAGGACGCCACGTTCAAGGCCGAGGTCGTGCCGCTGACCGTGCGCACCCGCAAGGGTGAGCACACCGTGGACCGCGATGAGGGCATCCGCCCGGACTCCACCGTGGAGTCCCTGGCGAAACTGCGTCCGGCGTTCACCCCCGACGGGGACATCACCGCCGGCAACGCCTCGCCCCTGTCCGACGGGGCCGCCGCCCTGGTGCTGACCACCGCCGACCGCGCCCGCGCGGAGGGATGGAACGTGCTGGCCGTGGTGGGTGCCTGCGGCCAGGTCGCCGGCCCGGACACCTCCCTGCACGAACAGCCGGCCGCCGCCCTGGAGGTCGCCCTCGACCGTCAGGGGTGGACCATCGGCGAGGTGGACCACCTGGAGATCAACGAAGCCTTCGGTGCCGTCGTGGCCGCCTCCGCCGCCAGGCTGGGCCTGGATGCCGACCGGATCAACCCCCACGGCGGTGGCATCGCGATCGGCCACCCGATCGGCGCCTCCGGCGCCCGCCTCGCGGTCCACGCCGCCCACATGCTGCAGAACGGCACCACCACGCGCGCCGCGGTCAGCCTGTGCGGCGGGGGCGGACAAGGCGAAGCGCTCCTGCTGTACGCCCCCGAGCACACGTGACCGGCGATTCACGCGCGCTGCACGAGGTGGACGTGCCCACCAGCCGGCTGCGCACCCGGATCCGGGACACCGGGCCGGTGGCCGACCAGGTGGGCACGCTCATCTGCGTGCACGGCAACTGCTCCTCCTCGGCGTTCTTCCACCGCCTGCTGCAGACGTTGCCCCCCGGCTGGCGGGGCATCGCCCCGGACCTGCGCGGGTACGGCGACACCGAGGCGGCCACGCTCGACGCCACCCGGGGGATGCGGGACTTCGCCGACGACGTGATCGCGTTGATGGACGCCCTGCAGATCGAACGGGCGGCGTTCGTGGGCCACTCCGCGGGCGGGGCGGTGGTGATGCAACTGGCGATCGACCATCCGCACCGGGTGGCCCAGGTGCTGCTGGAGGCACCGGCCTCCCCGTACGGGTTCGGCGGCACCAGCGACGTCAACGGCACCCCCGTCTGGCCCGATTACGCCGGGTCCGGCGGCGGGACCGCCAATCCCGACTTCGCCGCCGCGATCGCCGCCGGGGACCGCAGCACCGACCACCCGCACTCGCCGCTGAATGTGTTCCGTTCCCTGTACGTGGCTCCCGGCACCCAGTTGGCCGATGAGGACATGCTGCTGGAGTCGGTCCTGTCCACCCGGGTGGGCCCGGGCAACTACCCCGGGGATTCGGTGCCCAGCCGGAACTGGCCGGGCGTGGCGCCGGGCCGGACCGGGATCAACAACGCCCTGTCCCCGAAGTACATGGACGTCTCCGGCTTCGCCGACGTTCCCGAGGTGGGTCCGGTGCTGTGGGTGCACGGGGACACCGACGCGATCGTCTCGGACACTTCCGCGCTGGACCTCGGCCAGCTCGGTGCCCTCGGTGCGATCCCGGACTGGCCGGGGGAGCAGGTGTACCCGCCGCAACCGATGGTCAGTCAGATGCGCGCCGTCCTGCAACGCTTCGCCGCGAACGGCGGGACGTACCGGGAGGTCGAACTCCCCGGGATCGGGCACAGTCCCCACATCGAGGTCCCCGACCAGTTCGAGGACCTGCTCACCGAGCTGCTGCAGGCCGGTGCCGCGCAGCCCTGACACCGCTGCCCGGCACCGGCGGAGTTACCCCGACCGCCGCTGCCCGGCACCGGCGGCGCTACCTCGGCTGCGGCTGCCCGGCCGCCGGTGACGCCGGAGACCGGGCGGGCTTCGCCGTCGACCGTCGAATACCGCCGGCCCGCACCCGGCATCACGAATTACGTCACAATCGGTTTGCTAAATTCAGGGGTTATGGGAATCTTCGGCTATCCACCGGTGTTGCACTGGGTGGATAGGAGAAACACTGGCATGCAGATGCCTGAAGGAGGAAGCCCGTGGCACGTAGGCGCAAGTACGTAGAGTTCGAGGATGACGACGGCACCCTGGTGCGGTACGTCAAGCACCCCAACGGGGGCGGACTCGTGGCGTCGACCGCCCAGGTGCATCCCACGGCATGGTTGTCCCCGACGGCGTATGTGGACCCGGGGGCCCGGGTGGGCGCCCATGCCCGGCTGGACATGGGCGCTTGGGTGGAGCGGAACGCTACCGTCGCCGCCGAGGCCACCCTGGGTGCCAACACCCGCGTCGGTGCCGGCGCCGTGGTCGGCCGCGGCGCCCGGGTGCGCGACAACGCCGCAGTGGCGGCACGGGTCCGGGTCGCCGACTACCAGATCGTGGCTCCGGACACCGTGCTGACCCCCGATGATGCACCCGTGGTCGGCACCGCCGCCTGACCCCGCCGAACTAACCGGACACACCGAACTACCCGACACCGGCCGCACCACCAAGGTGCGGCCGGTGTCACGTTCGGGTGGCGGGGCCGGGGTGCGAAGTGCGCGAGGATGGGGGACATGCTCACCATCTCCACCGTCAACGTCAACGGCATCCGGGCCGCCTACCGCCGCGGGATGGACAAGTGGCTGATCGATCGCGATCCGCACCTGCTCCTGCTGCAGGAGGTGCGCGCCAGCGACGCGATCCTGCACGACCACCTGGGACCGGACTGGCACGTGGTGCACCAGGAGGGTGCGGTCAAGGGCCGCAACGGCGTGGCCATCGCCTCCCGGAGCCCGCTCGCCGCGGTCCGCGTCGGCATCGGCGAGTCGCTCACCGACGACCAGGCCGGCCGGTGGGTGGAGGCGGATCTGGACCTGCCCGGCACCCCGGGACTGACGGTGGCCTCGGCGTACCTGCACTCCGGCACCGCCGGCACGCCGTCGATGGATGAGAAGTACGCCTTCCTGGACAAGGTGACCGCCCGCCTGCAGGACCTGCTCGACTCGGGCCGGCACGTCGTCGTCGGCGGTGACATCAACATCGCCCACCGCGAGGTGGACATCAAGAACTGGAAGGGGAACCGGAAGTCGGCCGGGTTCCTCCCCGAGGAGCGGGCCTACCTCGACGACTGGTTCTCCCGGGGCTGGGTGGACCTGGGCCGGCGCTTCGGCGGTGAGGGCCCCGGGCCGTACACCTGGTGGTCCTGGCGCGGCAAGGCGTACGACAACGACGCCGGCTGGCGCATCGACTACCAGATCGTCACGCCCGGACTGGCCGAGCTGGCCCGCTCGGTCCAGGTGGACCGGGCGCCCAGTTACGCCGAACGGTTCTCCGACCACGCGCCCGTCACGGCCGAATACGCGCTGACCGTGCCCAGATAGCAACCGGCCGCAGGTGGCTGCCCGTGAGGGGGCCGCACCTCACCGCGCCGGTCCGGCGGCCTCGGCCACCAGGAACACCGGCGGCCGGTGACCGGCACGATCGAACGCGTCGGCGACGGACCGGGCGACCTCCGGCACCCGCCCGCCGGGCACGAGTGCGATCGCCGAACCGCCGAACCCGCCGCCGGTCATGCGCGCTCCCAGCGCCCCGGCGGCCCGGGCCGCGTCCACGGCCGTGTCCAGTTCCGCGGCGGAGACCTCATAGTCAGCGGCCAGCGAAGCGTGGGAGGCGTCCATCACCGCACCGGCCCGCCGCCAGGAGCCGGCCCGCAGCAGGTCCACGAACTCCTCCACCCGGGCGATCTCGCTGACCACGTGGCGCACCCGGGCCCGCAGGGTCTGATCCGGCAGCCGGGTCAGGGTCTGCTCCAGGTCGGCGGCACCGACTTCACGCAGGGTGCTCACCCCCAGCAGGCCTGCGGCGGTCTCACATGCCCGCCGCCGGTCGCCGTACTGCCCGTCCACCAGGGCGTGCTCGGCCCTGGTGTCGATGACGAGCAACTCCAGGCCGGCGCCGGCCAGGTCGAAGGGCACCTGGTCGGTGCCTCCGGAACGCATGTCGAGCAGCAGCGCATGCCCCGGCGCGCACCGCAGCGAGGCGGCCTGGTCCATCCCCCCGGTGGGAGCGCCGGCGATCTCGTTCTCGGCGCGCACGCACACCGCGGCCGCCCACGCCCGGCCCTCATCGGTGTCCAGGTCGGGGCCGGTCCACCGGTCGCCGAGCACGTGGCGCAGAGCCATCACCGCAGCACACTCCAGTGCCGCCGAGGAACTCAGGCCCGCTCCGTAGGGCACGCACGAGGCCACCGCCAGATCGAACCCGGCCACGGGCACGCCCTCCTCCCGCAGTGCCCACGCCACCCCGGCGACGTACGCGCCCCAGCCCTGCACGGCGCCGGGTGCCACGTCGTCCAGGTGCGCGGTCCAGTGGCCGGATTCGCTGCCGGAGGCGAGGCGGACCATCCCGTCCGTGCGAGCCCGCGCGACGACGAAGGTGCGGTGGGGCAATGCGATCGGCAGGCACAGCCCGCCGTTGTAGTCGGTGTGCTCCCCGATCAGGTTCACCCGGCCGGGCGCCGACGCCTGCACCATCGGAGCCTCGCCGGTGCCCAGCGCTTGCCCCCCGGAGGCCGGCCCGGGGACCTGCCCTCCGGTAGCCGGCCCGGGAGCGCCGAACGCCTGCTCGAACACCGCCCGCGCCGCCCTGTGCCCTTCACCGATCGACCAGGCCGGATGGAACTGCGGGTTCGTCATGGCTCCATTGTGGCCGAGCGAGGGCGCCGCAGCGGCACCCGCACGCGGCGCCCGCCCGCGACGCAGGCGCGGCCATCGGATGGCCCCGGGCATGCGCGCCGGGCCGCCGGTCGCCACAAGAACGCGGAAACCGCTTAGAGTTGGGAAGGGTGCGTGCCGCCAGAGGCCCACGCCGCAGCCGGGTGAGCAGAAAGGAACAGGTGCAGATGTCCCCCTCCAGGTCTTCACTGCCGGTACGTTCCACGCTCGGCCCGCGCGCCACCACCGACCAGGTGCGGATCGGGGTCTCGATCCCGATCCCCGAACCGTACGCCTCCAGCCTCGCCCGGGTCCGCACCGAGGTGGGTGACGAGGCGGCCCTGGCGATCCCGCCGCACATCACCCTGGTGCCGCCCGTGATGGTCCACGACGGCCAGATCGGTGCCGTGATGGAGCATCTCAGCGATGTCGCTGCTCGCACGCCCCCGTTCGTGGTGGAACTGCGCGGCACCGACACCTTCCGGCCCCTGACCCAGGTGGTGTTCGTCGTCGTGGCCCGGGGCAGTGAGCAGTGCACCAGGCTGCACGAACTGGTCAACGACGGACCGCTGCACCAGGAACTGCGCTTCCCGTACCACCCCCACGTCACCATCGCCCACGACGTGCCCCCCGCGGCGCTGGACCAGGCCGGACAGCGGATGGCCGACTTCGACGCCACCTTTCCCGTGGCGCAGTTCTCGCTCTACGAGTTCGGCGACGACGGCGTCTGGCGCGATGTCCGCACGTTCGTCCTGACCTCCTAGGCTCGCAGCGGCGCACTGCCGCCCAGCCGCGGCGCACCGTCCGCCCGGCTGCGCCGCAGCGCCCGCCCAGCAGCGCCGCACCGGCCGGCCAGCCGCGCCGCAGCGCCCCGTTGCACATGCCCTCACCCCCGGTAACCGGCATGCTGACGGTATGGAAAAGGTCAAGAAACTGGCTGCCTGGTGGAAGCGGACCAGGGCTGCGCGCGCGTTGGGACGCTACGGCGCGGCCAACGGTGCGCTGCTGGCCGGCGGGGTCGCGTTCTCGGCGCTGTTCTCCATCTTCGCGGCCCTGGCGCTCGGGTTCACCGTGTTCATGGCGGTGCTCGGGCGGAACACCGACTTGCGCGATGCGGTCCTGGCGCAACTGGACGACGTGCTCCCGGGCATCGTGGACACCGGCGACGGGGGCATGCTCTCGCCCGACCAGCTGCAGTTGACCACCGCCGGCGGGATCGTGGGCATCGTGGCCGTGATCGTGCTGCTGAACACCGCCATCACGGTGATGGGCAACCTCCGCCGCGGCGTGCGGGCCATGTTCGGGATCGTGGCTCCGAAGGAGAACCAGGCGATCGGCATCCTGCGCGACCTGGGCGGGTTCGTGGCCCTGGGTCTGGCCATCCTGCTCACCGCCGCCCTCGGGATCGCCGCCGGCACGATGGCCACCTGGGTGCTGGACCTGATCGGGCTGGACGAGGCGCCGTTCGTGGGCCCCCTGCTGCGGGTCGCCGGCCTGTTGATCGCCCTGGCGGTGGACATCCTGGTGTTCGTCTTCATCTACCGCGTGCACGCCGGGGTGCGCCCACCGCGCCGGGACCTGATCATCGGCTCCGTCGTCGCCGCGATCGGCGCGGGGATCCTGCGACTGCTGGGCACCAGCCTGGTGGGCAGCGTGGACAACCCGCTGCTGGGAAGCTACGCCGCACTGGTCACGCTGCTGCTCTGGGTGAACCTCGCGGTGCGGGTGGTGCTGCTGGTGGCCGCCTGGACCGCCAACCCGCCGGCACGGCCCACGATCACCGAGGACATGATCACGCACTTCGACGAGCACCCGAACTACGTCACGGTCACCGACCCGCACACCCTCACCTGGGACCACGACCCCGTCACCGGACAGATCCGCCCGGTGGAGCCACGCCCGGCCGAGCCCGCCGAGGAACCCGAGGAGCAGTACTGGGGCGGCCTGATCGGCTGGGTGCGCGACACCGCACGCCGGGCCGCCGGCACCGAGTCACGTCCGGGCACCGCACCAGGCCGGGACGGCACCGAACCAGGCCCGGACGGCACCGCACTACCCGCCCACACGCGGGCCGCGGACAACCAGGCCCCCAAGGACCCGTCCGACCCGAACGTCTGGAAGGACGGTGCACCGAACACCGACCGGGCGCGGCAGCGTGAACTAACGTGAGGCCATGAGTCTGCACGCGATCGTCCCCGCCGGTGGGGCCGGCACCCGGCTGTGGCCGCTGTCGCGGCGCGACCACCCCAAGTTCCTGCACGACCTGACCGGCACCGGACGCAGCCTGCTGCAGGCGACGATCGACCGGCTGGAGCCGTTGACCGCCTCCATCACGGTGGTCACCGGCACCCGGCACGCGGCCGCGGTGCGCGAGCAGCTGCCCGAACTGCCCGGGAACTCGGTCCTGGCCGAGCCGGCCCCCCGGGACTCCATGGCCGCCATCGGCCTGGCCGCCGCGGTACTGCTGCACCGCCACCCCGGGCAGGACGTCGTCGTCGGCTCCTTCGCCGCCGACCACGTCATCACCGACACCGCCGCCTTCGCCGACGCGGTCGATGCCGCCACCGCCGCCGCCCGCGCCGGGTACGTGGCCACCATCGGTATCGAGGCCACCAGCCCCTCCACCGCGTTCGGGTACATCGAGTCCGGCGCCACGCTCGACGTCGATGCGCCGCTGCCGGTCCGGCACGTGCTGGGGTTCACCGAGAAGCCCGACGCCGACACCGCCGCCGCCTACCTGCGCACCGGCCGCTACCGGTGGAACGCCGGCATGTTCGTGGCCCGCGCGCAGGTGCTGCTGGACCACCTGGCCACCGAGCATCCCGACCTGGCCGCCGGTCTTCGGCGCGTGGCCGCCGCGTGGGACACCCCTGAGGGGCCGCAGGTGCTGCACCGGGAGTGGCCGGCGCTCACCGCGATCAGTATCGACCACGCGATCGCCGAACCGGTCGCCGCCCGCGGGGGAGTGGCGGTGGTCCCGGCCGGTTTCGACTGGAGCGACGTGGGGGACTGGGCCGGACTGCGCACCCTGCTGATCGCCGACGGCGAGGAGAGCGCTGAGCAGGCGGGTGCCGATGGCGTGGTGGTGCTGGGGGAGGACGGCCACGCCCTGACCATCGACGCCCCGGAGTCGTTCGTGGTCCCCGCAGCGGGACGGAAGGTGGTACTCATCGGCGTGCCGGACGCCGTCGTCGTGGACACCCCCGACGCGGTGCTGGTGACCACCACCGCCCACGCCCAACGGGTCAAGGACGCGGTGACCACCCTGTCCGGGGACGGTGCGGCGGACCTGCTCTGAACGTCCCACCACGCAGACCGTTTCGCCGGGCCGCAACCTTCAGCGGTACCCTCGGCAGCGTGCTACCCCCTTCCTCCACCGCAGTGTCCCTGGCCGAACGCGTCCGCTCCCGGGTAGCCGAACTGGACGAGGACCTGCGCGCCTTCCGCCGCGACATCCACGCCCATCCGGAACTGTCCCGCACCGAGCACCGCACCACCGCGCGGGTCGCCGAGCACCTGCAACGGGCCGGGCTGGAGGTGGACCCGTTGGAGGGCACCGGCCTCACCTGCGACATCCGTGCCGCACGCAACCACCCGGCCGCCCAGATGGTGGCGCTGCGGGCCGACCTCGACGCGCTGCCGCTGACGGAGACCTCCGGGCTGGAGTTCGCCTCCACGGTCCGCGGCGTCGCGCACGCCTGCGGGCATGACCTGCACACCACGATCGTGCTCGGCGCAGGCCTGGTGCTGGCGGAACTGGCCGAGCACGGGCTGCTGGTGAACGACGTCCGGCTGATCTTCCAACCAGCCGAGGAGGTCCAGCCCGGCGGGGCGCTGGAGGTGATGCGCGCCGGACGGTTGCGGGGCGTGGACCAGATCTTCGCGCTGCACTGTGACCCCAAGCTGGACACCGGCCAGGTGGGCACCCGCATCGGGCCCATCACCTCCGCCTCCGACACCGTCACCGTCACCCTGTCCTCCAGCGGCGGCCACACCTCCCGCCCGCACCTGACCGGTGACGTCGTCGCCGCCCTGGGTCACGTGATCACCGCGGTGCCGGCGATGCTCAGCCGCCGCGTGGACCCGCGATCCGGGGTGAACCTCACCTGGGGCGCCGTGCGCGCCGGCAACGCACCGAACGCCATCCCCTCCGCCGGCACCGTGACCGGGACGCTGCGCTGCCTGGACGTGAGCGCCTGGGAGTTCGCCCATCAGGCGCTGGAGGAGATCATCCAGCAGGTCGTCGCCCCCACCGGCGTGGAGGTGGACGTCCAGATCGTTCGCGGCGTGCCCCCCGTGGACAACGACGAGGAGTCGGTGCGGATCCTGGACGACGCCGCGCGCGCCGCGCTCGGTCCCGCGTCCCTGCATCTGACCGAGCAGTCCCTCGGCGGGGAGGACTTCGCCTGGTACCTCACCGAGACGCGCGGGGCGATGGCCAGGCTGGGCACCCGTACCCCGGGAGGGCCCGACTACGACCTGCATCGCCCGGACGCGGTGTTCGACGAGGACGCGATCGGGGTGGGCGTGCGGTTCCTGGTGCAGGCCGCGGTGATCGCCGGCCGGCGCTGGGAGGACCGACCCCACTGAACCCGGCGCCCTGCGCGGTCGCATGCCCGGCGCCTGGGGACCGGCCCCGGCAGCGGTGCCACTCGCGGTCCGGGCGACTGGCCGCCCGAGGCCCGGGCCGACTACTCTCGGGCCACCAGCCGCAGCGGTACGCAACCCAGAGGAGGGCGCACGTATGACCGGCAGTCACGGGAGCCCGGACCCCGCCCACCGCACCCCGGGCCGAGCTGATCCGGGCGCCCCGGGGGGACCCGATGAGGGTGCCGTACGGCCCGCGGTCGACTGGGAGGCGCTGCGCGCGGCCGCGCGTGAGGTCACCGCTCGTGCCTATGTGCCCTACTCGGGTTTCCCGGTCGGCGCCGCCGCGCTGACCGACGCCGGGCAGACCATCGTGGGGTGCAACGTGGAGAACGCCTCCTACGGCGTGGCGCTGTGCGCCGAGTGCTCCCTGGTGTCGGCGCTCATCACCGGCGGCGGCGGCCGGCTGGTGGCCTTCACCTGCAGTGGCGGCCAGGGGCAGCTGCTCATGCCGTGCGGACGGTGCCGCCAGCTGCTGTGGGAACACGGCGGCCCCGACCTGCTGGTGGACACCCCGGCCGGCATCCGCCCGATGACCGAGGTGCTCCCGGACGCCTTCGACGCCGGGGACCTGACGTCCCGCTGAGGAGCCGCCCGCCCGCACGCCGTCCAGCCCGCGAACCTGCTGCCCGCACGCCGTCCAGCCCGCGAACTCGGGTCGAACCAATAGGCTCAGCAGATGAGCACCGAAGCATTCGACGCCGTTGACGTCATCCGCGCCAAACGCGACGGTCAGACGCTGTCGCAGGACCAGATCGACTGGGTGATCGACGCCTACACCCGCGGGGTGGTGGCCGAGGAGCAGATGGCCGCGCTGAACATGGCGATCTTCCTCAACGGCATGGACCGGGCGGAGATCGCCCGCTGGACCCACGCCATGATCGACACCGGCGAACGGATGGACTTCTCCGCCCTGTCCCGCCCGACCGCGGACAAGCACTCCACTGGCGGTGTCGGGGACAAGATCACCCTGCCGTTGGCGCCGCTGGTGGCGGTGTTCGACGTCGCCGTGCCGCAACTGTCCGGCCGCGGCCTGGGGCACACCGGGGGAACCCTGGACAAACTCGAGGCCATCCCCGGCTGGCGGGCGGAGTTGAGCAACGCCGAGATGCTGGACCTGCTCGAGGATGTCGGCGCGGTGATCTGTCAGGCCGGGGCCGGTCTGGCACCGGCGGACCGCAAGCTCTACGCGCTTCGCGATGTCACCGGCACGGTGGAGTCCATCCCGCTGATCGCCTCCTCCATCATGAGCAAGAAGATCGCCGAGGGCACCGGTGCGCTCGTGCTGGACGTCAAGGTCGGATCCGGTGCGTTCATGAAGGACCTGGACGCCGCACGGGAACTGGCCCGCACCATGGTGGACCTGGGCACCGACGCCGGGGTGGACACCAGCGCCCTGCTCACCGACATGTCCACCCCGCTGGGATTGACCGCCGGCAACGCCCTGGAGGTGCGCGAGGCGGTCGAGGTGCTCGACGGCGCAGGCCCGCCCGACGTCGTCGAACTCACCGTGGCATTGGCCGAGCAGATGCTCGCCGCGGCGGGCCGGCCGGATGCCGACCCGGCCGCCGCACTGAAGGACGGGCGCGCGATGGACAAGTGGCGGGCCATGATCAGCGCCCAGGGCGGGGATCCCGATGCCGCCCTGCCCACCGCCCGGCACACCGAGTACGTCTATGCACCGGCCGACGGGGTCCTGGTGGAACTGGACGCCTACGCCGTGGGCGTGGCCGCCTGGCGGCTCGGCGCCGGCCGGGCCCGGCGGGAGGATCCGGTGCAGGCCGCCGCCGGGGTGGAACTGCACGCCAAACCAGGGGCCCTGGTGCGCGCCGGCACCCCGCTGATGACGCTGCACACCGACACCCCGGAACGGTTCGACCGCGCCATCCAGGCCCTGGCCGACGCAGTCGTCATCGCCCCGGAGGGTTCCCGGCCCCCCGACCGCCCGTTGATCCTGGACCGTATCGGCACCCGATGACCCGCCGGGGCGGGACATCGGTGAGCCGGCTGCTCAGCCTGCTGTACACCGAGCGGTACCTAAGGCTGTCCCTGCGGTTGCTGGAGCGGCGCACCGCCCCGGTCGTGCTCGAGGGGTTCGGCCCTGCCGGGTTCCCCGCTACCCGCCCGGGCGCTCCGTTGCGACTCGGCGGAGTGCCGGCGCGGCAGCACGACCCGATCACCTGCGGAGCCGCCGTCGCGCTCCTGGCCAATGCCGCCGCCGACAGGGCACTGGCCACCTGGCTCAGCACCGGCCGGGCACCGGCCCGGGCAACGCCCCCGGAACTGGTCGACCTGCCGTCCGACGCTCGCGTCGAGGCCGACGCGGCGCGGCGCCTCGCACTGGCGCAGACGGCCACCCACCGGCGGCTCACCCGCCGTGCCCTGGGACCGCTGCCCTGGCCCCGCAGCCTCGGCACCCCGCCCTGGACCCTGGCCCGGGACCTGCGCCTGCCGCAGGTGCGGTACGCCCACCGCCCGGTGGACGACCGCGATCAGCACCTGATGGACCTGACCCTCCGGATGCTGCTCGCCGCGACCTCCGCCGGAGTCCCGGTGCCGCTGTACACCGGAGGTGACACCCGCCGCGGCTGGGCCGCGGCCGTGCCCAGGCACGTGGTCCTCGCGCTGCCCGGGCCCGGCCCGCAGGTGCGCATCTTCGAACCATCGACCGCCGTGGTTCACCGGATCGACCCGGAGGACCTACGCGCGCGGGTACGCCCGCACGCCGCGCTCGGCGGGTGGGACCACCTGGTGTGGGTCCTGATCCCGCTGGTCCGCCCAGATTCCCCGGCGGCGGGTTCCTAGCGGCGCAGTTCCAATCCGCGGGTGCGGGTGGGCATGCGCCACAGGCTGGAGGTGGCGGTGATGTACAGCATTGTCCCGTACGGGCCGCCGAAGCACAGGTTCGCGGTGACCTCCGGGGTGGGGATGCGGCCGAGTTCGGCACTGCCGTCGGCGGTGAGCACGTGCACCCCGTCGGCCGCGGAGGACCAGATCCGGCCCTCGATATCCAGGCGCAGCCCGTCCGTCTTGCCAGGGTCCACCCGGAACCACTCCCGTTCATAGGTCGCGTTCCCGTCGGCGTCGATGCGGTACCCGTGGGTGGCGGCGTCCGCGCCGGTGTCGGCGAGCAGCAGCAGGTCGGCGGATGCGAACGCGAGGCCGTTCGGCTTGTCCCGGTCCCGGATGGGTGCGGTGAGCGTGCCGTCCTGGTCCAGCCGGAACACCCACCGGCCCTCCAGTTCCTGGGTGCCGCCGTAGCCCTCCTCGGGCTTGTCGATGCCGTAGGTGGGGTCGGTGAACCATAGCGACCCGTCCACCGGGTGCAGGGCGACGTCGTTCGGGCTGTTCAGCCGCTTGCCCTCGAACGAGTCCGCCAGGGTCGTCCAGGAGCCGTCGCTCTCCTGACGCAGCAGCGCACGCTCCCCGTGGGAGCAGGCGATCAGGAGACCGTCGGCGTCGGTGCAGTGACCGTTCTGGTGATGGCTGGGATCCTCCTCCGGCTCCAGGCGCCCCTGGTCGGTCCAGGCCCAGGTGCGGTTCTGCCGCACGTCGGAGAACACCACCCGGTCCCGCATCGCCACGTACGTGGGCCCCTCCGCCCAGGTGAAGTCCCCGGCGAGGTGCTCCAACTCGGCATCCGGCGGGAACAGCTCAGCGAAGGACGGATCGGTCGGCACGAGCGCGGAAGGGGTAGTCATAGGGCACACGGTACCGATCCGGCAGGCGGCGGGCACACGTTCGCGCGCCCGTACCTCGCCGCACTGGTCGTCGAGCGCGGTGCGGTGTCAGCCGAGGTCAGCGGTCCTCCAGACCCCAGTCCTCGGCGTCGACCTGCGGTACCTGCCCGCGCCGGCCCGCCTCCGCGCCGGTGCCCGGCCCGATGGTGGTTTCGTCCTCGAGCCTCTCGGCCACCAGGTCCAGCCCCTTCCGGGCCGACCGGCGCTTGCGGTCCTGCCCGGCGGCACCGGCAACCATCCGACCGACGCCGCCACGGGCGCCCGCGCCGGATGCTCCCGCGCCACCACGGCCACCGGCACCCGGTGCGCCCGCACCGCCCAGACCGGCCCGGCCGGTTCCCGGACCGACCGCGCCCGCCGGGCCG
>CALKWS010000404.1 GCA_938004115.1 uncultured Ruaniaceae bacterium | reverse complement strand
GGAGCCGGTTGCCGACGGCGATGGCTCCCCGCCCGCGACGGACGCCCGGGCCGGGGCGAACCAGAATCGGTCACCCTGACCCGGTTCGGCGGTCCGAACGTGCTGGGCGCGCCGGAGTCGGTCATCGAGACCGGGGCTGCGGGCACGGCAACCTGGCCCGCTCCCCAGTGGCGGGCCTCACCACGCCGGCCCGGACCTGCGGTGGGAGAATGACCGGTGTGAAACCGTTGCAGATCGGCCCGATCACCGTGGGCACACCCGTGGTGCTCGCCCCCATGGCGGGTGTGACCAACGCCCCCTTCCGCGCCCTGTGCCGCCGCGCGGGCGTGGCCGGCCTGCCCGAGGGGTCACCGGCCCTGCGGACCCCGGCCCCCGCCGGACTGTACGTGGCCGAGATGGTCACCTCCCGCGCGCTGGTGGAACGCACCCCGGAGTCGATGCGGATCATCTCCCACGACCAGCACGAGGCCGTGCGCAGCGTGCAGCTCTACGGCGTGGATCCGGCGACCGTCGGCGCGGCCACCCGCATGCTCGTGGAGGAGGACCGCGCCGACCACATCGACCTGAACTTCGGTTGCCCGGTGCCCAAGGTCACCCGCAAGGGCGGGGGAGCGGTGCTGCCGTGGAAGTCCGAACTGTTCGGGGCGATCATCAACGCCGCTGTGCGCGCCACCGAGGGCAGTGACGTACCGGTGACGGTGAAGATGCGCATGGGTATCGACGACGACCACCTCACCTACATCGACGCCGGGCGGCGCGCCCAGGACGCCGGCGTGGCCGCCGTGGCCCTACATGGTCGCACCGCCGCCGACCACTACTCCGGCACGGCGAACTGGGACGCGATCGCCGCGCTGAAGCAGGCCGTCACCGATATCCCGGTGCTGGGCAACGGAGACATCTGGTCCGCCGACGACGCGCTGGCGATGGTGGAGCACACCGGCTGTGACGGCATCGTGGTGGGCAGGGGCTGCCAGGGGCGACCGTGGCTGTTCACCGACCTGGTGGCGGCCTTCTCCGGGTCGCCGGTGCGCCGCCGGCCAGGCTTACGCGAGGTGGCCGAGGTGGTCCGCGAGCACGCGGTGCTGATGGTGGAGCACTTCGGGGACGAGGGCAAGGCGCTACGGGAGTTGCGCAAGCACATGGCCTGGTACCTCAAGGGTTATGTGGTGGGCGGTTCGGTGCGCCAGGCGTTCGGCATGGTCAGTTCCCTGGCGGAACTGGACGAGCGCCTGGCAGCGCTGGACCTGGACCAGCCCTACCCCGGGGATGCCGCCGAGGGCCCCCGCGGACGGGCCGGCGGGCCCCGCGAACCGCACCTACCGCAGGGCTGGTTGGACTCCCGCGATCTGGACGAGGAACTCCGGGCGCTGCTGCACCAGGCCGAACTCAGCATCTCCGGAGGCTGAGGCCCGCCCGACGGCGCGGCTGCGTCGCGGTGGTCCGGTCACCGGGCGAGCGGGTTCCGCTGCTGCAGACCGGCGCGGCTACCACGCCGGCGCGGCGACCACACCGGCGCGGTTACCGCGCCCGGGCGCCCTCGGGGAGTACTGCCCAGACCGCCTCATCCGGACCGACCTGGGTGACGTCGTCGTGCGCTCCGGAGGAGAGCAATACCTGCAGGTCCTGCGGCAGGGCAAGGGGTTCCCGGCCCAGGTTCACCAGCACCAGCACGTCCCGGTTGGCGAAGGCGAGCACGTCGGCCGAATCGACCGGTAGCCCCTCGACCCAGGCCAGCGACCCGGCGCCCAGGTCCCGCTCCCGGCGAAGCCGCAGGGCGGTGCGGACCAGTTCATAGGTGGAGGAGGGGTCGTGGCGTTGGACGTCGGCGGCCAGGTCGGCGAAGGACTGCGGCTGCGGCAGCCAACTGGCGCCGGTGGGGGAGAACCCGTAGGCCGGTGCGTCCTTCTCCCAGGGGATCGGCACCCGGCACCCGTCGCGCCCCTTCACCTGGCCCCCGGTGCGGGTGAACGTGGGGTCCTGGCGGACCTCATCGGGTAGGGCGGTGTGCTCGGGCAGCCCGAGTTCCTCGCCCTGGTAGAGGTAGGCCGACCCGGGCAGGGCAAGCATCAGCAGCAGCCCGGCGCGGGCCCGGCGCAGCCCCAGTTCGGCATCGGGCTGGGGATCCTGCGCACCGATCCCGTTGGGCCCCTTGCCGGTCTCGGCCAGCCCCAGCCGGCTCGCAGCGCGCACCACGTCATGGTTGGACAGCACCCACGTCGTCGGCGCCCCCACCGCATCCATCTCCCGCAGGGAGGTCTCGATCGTGTCCCGCAGCGCCGCGGCATCCCAGGGGGTGGTCAGGAACTGGAAGTTGAACGCCTGATGCATCTCATCGGACCGCACGTACCGGGCCAAGGCGCGCTCATCGGACACCCAGGCCTCCGCGACCAGGATCGGCTCGGGGTCGAAGGCGTTCAGGAACTCCCGCCACTGCCGGTACACCTCGTGCACGCCCGGCTGGTCCCACATCGGAGCCTGAGTACCGGCATGGTCGCCGGTTTCCTCGGCGCTGACCATTTCCCGGTGTCCGGCCCAGTCGGGGAAGGACTGGTCCTTGATCAGCCCGTGGGCCACGTCGATGCGAAAGCCCGCCACGCCCCGTTCGGTCCAGAACCGGAACACGTCGAGGAACTCCTCGCGTACCTGAGGGTGCTCCCAGTTCAGGTCCGGCTGGTGGGTGTCGAACAGGTGCAGATACCACTGGCCGGGGCGCCCGTCGGCCTCGGTGATGCGGGTCCACGCCGGCCCGCCGAACACGCTCTCCCAGTCCGTCGGGGGCTCCGAGCCATCCGGGCCGCGCCCGTCGCGGAAGATGTACCGCTCCCGGGCCGGGGAGCCGGGGCCGCCGGTCAGCGCCTCGGCGAACCAGGGATGCTCATCGGAGGTGTGGTTGGGCACCAGATCCACGATCACCCGCAGGCCCAGCTGGTCGGCGCGGGCCAGCAACGCGTCGATATCCTCCAGCGTCCCGAACGTCGGGTCCACATCGCGGTAGTCGGCCACGTCGTAGCCGGCGTCGTGCTGCGGGGAGGGATAGAACGGGGACAGCCACACCGCATCCACCCCCAGGTCGGCCAGGTGTTCCAAGCGGGCGGTGATGCCGGGCAGGTCGCCGATGCCGTCACCGTCGGAGTCGGCGAACGAGCGCGGGTAGATCTGGTAGATCACCGCCTCCCGCCACCACTCCGGGCTCTCCTTGGCCTCGTGAACCAGCGTGGTGGTCAGGGCGGTGGTCGTCAGGTCTGCTGAGCTCATCGTGCCAGTGTCGCCAACCACGGCCCGGATCCCAAACCGTGACGGCGACGCGGCTGGCGGTCACCGAAGCGGCTGGTCGACCGCTACTCGGCGTGCTGGGCGGCCGCCGCGATCTCCTCTACGTACGCGTCCAGCCCCCAGGTCAGTGACAAAGCGGTGGGTGGGGACATGGCGGCGACGAGTTGATCCCCGACGATGTGGGCCACAGCCCCGCGCTGGATCGCGGGGATCGCCTGGGCGTAGGACTGGTCCAGGAACCGCTCGACCTCCTCGGCGGTGCTGGCGTAGTTCACGATGAGGTCAGCGTCCAACTCGTCGGTGCGCTCGTAGGAGAGGCTGTAGACGAACGTCTCCTCGCCGGTGTCCAGTTCGCTCACCGACGGGGCGCTGACCAGGCCCAGGTCCAGGAGGAAGTCCACGCGCGAGTCCTCCGGCTTGTACACGTAGAACGTGCCGCCCACGTCCCAGACCGCCGCGACGGTCAGGTCCTGCAGTTCCGGGTGCTCCTCGGTCACGGCGGCCAGGTCGGCCTCCAGCCCGGCGAGAACTTCGTCCGCCTCTGCCTGCTGGCCCAGCGCGGTGCCGACGATCTCGATCACCTCCCGCCACGGCGTCGTCCACGGCTCCTCCGGATAGGCCACCGTGGGCGCGATCTGGCTGAGCAGTTCGTACTGGTCGGCGGTGATCCCCGAGTAGGGGGCGAGGATCAGGTCCGGCTGCAGGGCATCGATGTCCTCGTACGCCGGTTCCTCCACGGTGGCGGGCAGCACCGTGGGAGAGGCGTCGAGGGTCTGTAGTTCCTCGTTCACCCACGGCAGCAGGCCGTTGTCCTCCACCGCGTAGGTCTGGGCCTCGATCCCCGCGGGCACTACCCCGAGGGCGAGTGCGGCCTCGGTGGCACCCCAGCCCAGGGTCACCACATCGGTCACCTGCGCGGGAATCTCGGTGCTTCCGAAGGCATGGTCGACGACGTGGGCCGGCTCGGTCCCGCCGGTGGCTCCTGGGTCGTCCTCGCCACCGGCGGAGCATGCGGCGAGAACCAGGAGGGCGGTGCCGGTGATGGCGAGTAGGGCGGAACGGTGCACAGCATCTCCGGGTGGGTGTAGGGGGCGAGGGGCCCCAGGGTGTGCAGGGGTGTGGTCAGTGCGGCAGGTCGTGATCCGGCGGGGTGGTGTGGAACCGCCCGATGGGCACCACGAGCGGCCCGCCGCTCACCGGGTCGGGCACTACCCGGGCGCGCAGGCCGAAGGCCTCGGCGATGATCTCCTCGGTCAGCACCTGGTCCGGACGTCCGGTGGCGTGCACCGCGCCGGCGCGCATCACCACCAGGTGGTCGGCGTACCGGGCGGCGAGGTTCAGGTCGTGCAGCACCATCACCACCGTGGCGCCCCGTTCCCGGTTGAGTTCCAGGAGTAGGTCCAGGATCTCCAGTTGGTGGGTGACGTCCAGGAAGGTGGTCGGTTCGTCCAACAGCAGGACGTCCGGCTCCTGGGCCAGCGCCATCGCGATCCAGACCCGCTGCCGCTGACCTCCGGACAGTTCGTCCACACGCCGCCCGGCCAGATCCACGATGCCGGTGGCGGTCAGTGCCTCGGCCACCGCGGCGTCGTCGGAGCGGTCCCACGGCTGGAACCAGGAGCGGTGCGGATAGCGGCCTCGTCGGACCAGTTCGGCCACGGTGATGCCCTCCGGCGCCTGCGGACCTTGGGGCAGGATCCCGATGGTGCGCGCCAGTTCGCGGGCGGGCAGGGTGCTGATCGACCGACCGTCCAGGAGCACCCCGCCGCCCGTGGGACGCAGCAGCCGGGCCAACCCGCGTAGCAGCGTCGATTTTCCGCAGCCGTTGGCGCCGACGATCGCGGTGATAGCCGCGCGTGGCAGGTGGAGGTCCAGGTCGGCGATGACCTGGCGGGCCTCATAGGCCAGGCTCAGACCTTCGGCCCGCAGGTCATGGCCGGCCCGCTGTGCCGGTGCCCGGGCCGCGGGGTCCGCCGATACGTCGGGCTGCGAGGGAGTGTCGGATCGCCGCACCGTGCCGGCGTTCGTGGAGCCGGAGGCCCGGGTGCGTGGGCGGTCAGCCGGTGGGTCCGCCGCGGAAGTGCCCCGGCCGTCGGTGCGAGGGTGGACGTCTGATGTCATGCTGATCGCTCCTGTGCATCGCCGGTGGCCAGCAGCCACAGCAGGTAGGGGGCGCCGACCGCACCGGTGATGATTCCCACCGGAACCTCCAGGCCGGGAAGAAAGTGCTGGCCTGCGAACTCGGCGCCGAGTACCACCAGCACGCCGACCAGCGCCGAGGCGCTGATCGCCGGCGTGGCGCCGGGTAGGAGGCGGCGCGCGATCGGGGCGGAGACGAACGCCACGAACGCCACCGGCCCGGCGAACGCGGTGGCGCCGGCGGCCAGCGCGACGGCCACCGTCAGTACCGTCAACCGGGCAGGCTCGACCCGTGCGCCCAGTCCGCCGGCCAGGTCGTCGCCCAGTTGCAGCACGAGTAGGCGCCGGCGGACGGCGACCACCAGCGGGAGCAGGGCGCCGACGATCGCGGCCAGGATCGCCACCTGCTCCCACCGGGGTGTGCCGATGCTGCCCACCATCCACACCAGCGCCGACCGTACGTCGTTCTCGGCGCTGCGGGTGAGCAAGTAGCCGATTCCGGCGTTGATCGCGAAGGCGATCCCCACCCCGATGAGCACGAACCGGTAGCCGGCCACCCCGCCTCGCCACGCCAGCAAGTAGATCGCCGTCGCCACCGCGCTCGCCCCCAGGAACGCGGCCAACCCCACCACGGGTCCGGTCAGCCCGAGGGCGATGATCGCGAACGCTGCTGCGAAGCTGCCACCGCCGTTGACGCCGAGCACGTCCGGACTTGCCAGCGGGTTGCCCAGGACCGATTGGAACAGTGCGCCGGCGATCCCGAACGAGGCCCCTACCAGCGCACCCAGGAGCAACCGCGGCAACCGTAGCGTTCCGATGCGGAAGTCACCGATGCCCTCGCCGCCCCCGGTGAGGGTGGCGGCGTAATCCAGGACGGCCGCAGCGTTCCCGCCCCAGGACAGTGTCAGCCATGCGAGGGCCAGGACGAGCCCGCTGAGCACGGAGAGCACCGCGAAGGTACGCCGTCGCCGTCGCCGAGCCAACTCGCCGACTATCCGCCTGACGGCATTGGCACTCTCGGCGCGGGTGCCGTGCGATGGGGCGAGCGCGGGCGTACTGGTCATAGCCCGCTCACCTTGGCTCGCCGCACGATCGCGATCATCACCGGTGCGCCCAGCAGCGCCACGACCAACCCCGCCTCCAGTTCCC
This sequence comes from uncultured Ruaniaceae bacterium, assembly GCA_938004115.1. Lineage (GTDB taxonomy): Bacteria > Actinomycetota > Actinomycetes > Actinomycetales > Beutenbergiaceae > CALKWS01. The sequence goes on along the minus strand of CALKWS010000404.1, from coordinate 21,827 downwards.
CCGGTTGGGCGATGAGGCGGCCGATGACGTCGGCGGCCACGAGCAGGGCCGGCCCAAGCACCAGTGCAAAGGAAAGGATCCAGCGGTAATCCGGTCCGGTCAGCGGCCGGATCAGATGCGGGACCACCAGCCCGACGAAGGCGATCGGTCCGGCGATCGCCGTGGCCGAACCTGCGAGCAGCACCGCCGCCAGCATGCTCAGGCCCCTCGCCCGGGCCACGTTCACCCCGAGGCCCCGGGCCAGTTCATCGCCCATCGCCAGCAGGTTCAGCCAGCGGGTGCACGCAAAGGCGAGGAGCCCGCCGACGAGGAGGAAGGGCGCCAGGGCGGCGATGGTGTCCGCGGTTCCTCCCGCACCTCGCCCGGCGAGAGAACCCACCGCCCAGAACCGGTAGGTGCTCAAAGCGGTGGTGTTGGTCAGCAGCACCAGCGTGAGCAGGGACGTGGCCCCGGCCGTGATGGCCATGCCGGCCAGCGCGAGTTTCACCGGGGTGGCACCACCCCGCCCGAGCGCTGCCACGCCGTACACCACAACCGTGGCGAGTGCGCCACCGGCGAAGGCGAACCAGATATACCCGGCAGGGGCGGTCACCCCGAGGATGGAGATGGCCAGCACCACGAACAGCGAGGCCCCGGCGTTCACCCCGAGCAGTCCCGGGTCGGCTAGGGGGTTGCGGGTGATCCCTTGCATCAAGGCCCCCGCGACTCCCAGGGCGGCACCGACCAACAGCCCCACCAGGGTGCGCGGAAGGCGTTGTTGCAGCACCACCTGGTGATCGTTGTCCCCCGGCACGGGCGTGGTGAGCGACTCGAGCACCACGGCGAGCGGGACATCGCGGGCGCCCAGGGCCAGACTTGCCGCGATCACCAGGGCCAGGACGCCCGCGGCGATACCCAGCCACAGCACCCTCGCCCGCAGCGTCCGGGCAGGCGCCGGCGCGGTCGCAGGGCGCAGGGTCTGGGTCATCAGCGGTTCCGATCGGGGGGATGGACGGCGCGGGTGCGGGCCTTCAGGAGCCTTCGCTGCGGCCCAGGCGCCAGTAACCCATGAACGCCACGCGCCGGCGGCACACGCCCACGTCTTTCACCAGCATCCGGCGCAGGGTCTTAATGACCCCGGCCTCGCCGGCGAACCAGGCATAGAAGTCCGAGCCGCACCGCTCGCCGCGGCCGCAGCTGTCGATCGGCTGGACCTGCAGCACGGGGGAGTCCCACAGCAACTCGGTGTCCACATCGACCTCGTCCAACGCCTGCCGGGCAACCGCGCGCACATCGTTGACCATCACCGCGTTGGCATCGATCCACGACCGCACCGCCGGGATGAGTTCGGCCCCGTGGGCGCGCTCCCCGCGCACCAGCCAGGAGATCTCGGCCGTGGACGCGGCGTGGACGTCCAGGACGTCGCCGGCCGTGGGTACTTCGATGAACGCGCGGGCCCGGCGGTGGGGCGGAAGGTCCTCCAGGATCGAGCAGATCGCCGGTGCGGCGGTCTCGTCCCCGGCCAGCAGCACCTCGCCGGCGTCGCCCGGTGCCCAATCGGCGCCCGAAGCGTAGTTCGTGGAACGGGCGTCGGGCCCGATGAGCACCAGCCGGTCACCTGCCTCGGCGCGGCGGGCCCAGCGGGATGCGGGTCCGGCGTCACCGTGGATCACCATGTCCACGTCCACCTCCCGGTGCTCGGGTCGTACGGCCCGGACCGTGTAGGTGCGAAGCGGACTGCGCCGGGATTCGGGCGCGGAGCGCCACCGCTCGTACCACGTACCGTTCAGGATCACGTCCGGGTCGTGGGCTCCCACGTCGGTCAGGTGGCCGTCGCCGAGGGGGAACAGCAATTTGACGCGCTGGTCCTGCCCATGGGTACTGAACCACTCCAGGCCCTCACCGGTGAGCGTCACCCGCCGGAAACTCGAGCCGATACTCCGCACCCGGGTCACGGTCACGGCGAACGGACGGTAGGCGGGCCGCCCGTCACGGCTGATGGCTCCATCGCCGGTCCGCACCGCCCGTGCGGTATTAGGTGAGGTAAGCATTACCTAATTAGAGCACCCTCGGACATGGCCCCGCTACCCCCTGTTCCTCACCGGAACGCGGGGCTGCCCGCTGCGGGGGGTCACGATGTGGGTGCAGTCCGGGCCCGGCTCGTGACGAAAGCGGGTAGCCCGTGCGCAGGTCGTCACCGAAGCCCCGGGTGGCCCCGGGCGTGGTTCGGTCACCGAATCCCCGGGTGGCCCAGGTGCAATCCTCGGATCGCTGTCGCCGCCGATGCGGCTGAACGGTCAGGGAACCGGCGTGCGACGCCCGCCTGGGCTCCGTTCCGCAAACCGTATTGACTTAGAAAACGGCACGGCAATGGGAACCCGAGATACTCATACTGAAAGGTAAAGTCCGCCTCAAGTGCCGGGCGAGTTTGTTTCAACCACGTAACGGTTTTGCGGTACATTGCTGCAATGCCTCGCACATCAGTGATGATGACTGCTCCCGCGTTCTGCGGCAGCAGCATGCGGGTTATCGCAGTCCAGGTCTACGACGGAAAGTGGCGCAACGCAGCACAAGCAAGGTGGTTGAACGTGTCTGAGGCGACTCATACGGTTGACCGCGGTTCTGACAAGTCGGTGTCACCGGCTCGGTCTCGCATGTCTGTACGGGTCCGGTCCGGTGTCACCACACCGAGAGGAGCACGATGAAGAACACTTCGCGCCGCACGATGGCGCTGACGGCCACCGCAGCCGCGGCGGCACTCGTTCTGGCCGCTTGCGGCGGCAACGGCGATGGCAACGGTGACGGTAACGGGGGAGAAGCGGCCGCCGGTGGTGAGGGAGGCCTCCTGGAGCAGCTGCAGGAAGCCGGCTCGATCACGGTGGGCTTCGCCGGTGAGGAGCCGTACAGCTACACCGAGGACGGCGAACTGACCGGTGCCACCATCGCGCTGCACCGGGAGGTCTTCTCCCAGATGGGCATCGAGGAGGTCGACGGGCAGGAGGTGGACTGGGACGCGCTGATCCCCGGTCTGAACGCCGGCCGCTTCGACGCGATCTCGGCGGGTATGTCGATCCTTCCGGACCGTTGCGCCCAGGCCTCCTTCAGTGACCCGGAGATCATGTACACCACCGCGTTCATGGTTCCCGAGGGCAACCCCCATGACCTGCATGACATGCAGGACGTGCAGGAGGCCGGCGTCACGTTCGCCGCCATGAACGGGGCGATCGAGGAAGGCTACGCCCAGGATCTGGGCATCGACTTGATGACGGTGAACAGCCCGCAGGACGGGATGGACGCCGTGGTCTCCGGCCGGGCGGACGTCTACGCCCTGACGGGTATCTCACTGCGCGCGATGGCGGACAACAACCCGGATGTCCCGGTCGAGGTGACCGAGCCGTTCGAGGCCGTCATCGACGGCGTGGTCCAGGTGGGCGCAGGTGCCACGGTATTCCGCGATGCGGACACCGACCTGCTGGAGGCCTACAACGAGGCCGCGGCGAACATCATCGGCGACCCGGCGGAGTTCGAGCGGGTGCTCGGCCCCTTCGGCTTCACCGAGGCTGAGCGTCCCCAGGGGGACATCACCACCGAGCAGCTCTGCGAGGGTGACCTGCCCACCGTCGAGGAATGATCGGTGCGCGACTTCATTGACGCGTTCGTCTCGGCGGCGCCGCAACTATGGGAAGGCACGGTCACGACCCTGATCCTGTCCCTGGGCGGCGCCGCCTTGGCGGTAGTCATCGCATGCGTCCTAGGCCTGGCCGCGATCAGCAGGTTCGTGGTGGTACGCACCATCGTGCGCATCATCGTGGAGTTCTTCCGGGGGACCTCACTGGTCGTGCAGATGTTCTTCCTGTTCTTCGTCTTCCCCATGTGGGGCATCGAATGGGACCCCTACACCACCGGCATCGTCGCCCTGGGACTCAACTACGGGGCCTACGGGTCTGAGGTGGTTCGCGGCTCGCTGAACGCCGTACCGAAGGGTCAGTGGGAGACGACGACGGCGCTGTCCATGTCCTGGCCGCTGAAGATCCGCCGGGTGATCTGGCCCCAGGCGTGGGCCCTGATGCTGCCCGGGTTCAACAACCTGCTGATCATGCTGATCAAGGGCTCGGCGCTAGCCGGGTTCATCTTCCTGCAGGACCTGACGTTCGTCACCGAGCAGTTGCGGCGCACGTTGGATACCTTCACCGCGTTCGGACTGGGTCTGGTGATCTACTTCGTGATCTCCCTCGCATGCTCCTACCTGCTGCGCTGGATGGAACTTCGCGCCCAGCGCCGATTGGGGCTCAAGGAGACCAAGACTCCCCGGACCGATAAAGCCCTGGCGGGAGGTGGGACCGCATGAGTTGGGACTGGGAATTCGCCATCGACGTTCTGCCTCAACTCCTCGAGGCGTTCCTACGCGTCACCCTGGTGGTCACCGTGGTCGGCTCGATCACCGCGGCCGTGCTCGGCTTGATCTGGGCGATCGGCCTGCGCAGCCTGCCTCCGGTGCCGGCCAAGGCGCTGGCCTGGGTCCTGGACTTCATCAGGATGACGCCGCTGCCGGTCCAGTTGCTGTTCCTGTACTACGCGGTGCCAACGCTGTCTGCACTGCAGGTCGGGATCATCATCATCGGCATCCACTACTCGACCTATATGGCCGAGTCCTACCGTGCCGGTATCGACTCGATCCCCAAGGGCCAGTGGGAGGCAACCCGGGCGCTGTCCCTGCCCGCATCCCGTACTTGGCGGGCAGTGATCCTGCCCCAGGCGCTGCGGGCCACCATCCCCTCCCTGGGCAACTGGGCGATCGCGATGTTCAAGGACACTCCGTTCCTGATCTTCATCGCCGCGCCCGAGATGGTCAGCGTCGCCCGCAATATCGGCGGGAACACCTTCCGGTACGTCGAACCGTTCACCATCGCCGGCCTGATCTTCCTGGCCGCGAGCTACCCCACGGCCATCCTCATGCGCAAACTGGAGAACCGCCTTGCCTACTAACCAACCGATCATCCGCTTCCAGGACGTGGTGAAGAAGTTCGGGCCCACCACGGTGCTCGACGGCCTGAACTTCGACGTGGCCCGCGGTGAGCGCGTTACCCTCATCGGCCCCAGCGGTTCGGGTAAGACCACGATCCTGCGGCTGTTGATGACCCTGGAGGAACTCACCGACGGGTACATCTACGTCGACGGGGAGCCGCTCACGCACGAGGAGCGCAACGGTCGCCGGGTGGCGCGCAGGCCGAAGGACGTCTCCAAGATCCGCCGCCGCATCGGCATGGTGTTCCAGCAGTTCAACCTGTTCCCGAACATGCGGGTGATCGAGAACGTGATCGAGGCACCGGTGCACGTTCTGGGCAAGTCCAAGGACGAGGCCCGCGAGGAGGGGTACCGGCTGCTGGACCAGGTGGGCCTGAAGCACCGCGCCGAGCATCACCCGCTGCAACTGTCCGGCGGGCAGCAGCAGCGGGTAGCCATCGCCCGGGCGCTGGCGATGAGCCCGGAGATCCTGCTGCTGGATGAGGTGACCTCGGCACTGGACCCCGAACTGGTCGGGGACGTGCTGGCGGTGCTGCGTGAGGTGGCGGAGAACACCGACATCTCGATGCTCATCGTCACCCACGAGATGCAGTTCGCCCGGGATGTGTCCCACAGCGTGATGATGTTCGACGGCGGGAAGGTGGTCGAGTCCGGACATCCGGACAAGATCTTCACCAACCCCGACCACGAGCGCACCAAGACGTTCCTGCAGGCGATCCTGTAGCGAACCCGCGCCGCCCGGGGTTGGGCCTCGGGCGGCGCGACCACATCCACAGGGCCTTCCGCTCCGGTCCCGGGACTAGCCACTACAGTGAGGTGCGTGTCCGACCTGCCGATCGGCCGATACCGGCTGCATGACCACGCCAGGTGGTCCACCGAGGCGCCGAAGTCGGCGCACCGGTCCGATTTCGAACGCGACCGGGCGCGCATCGTGCACTCCTCGGCGCTGCGACGTCTGGGCGCCAAGACCCAGGTGCTCGGGCCCGGTACCGACGACTTCGTGCGCACCCGCCTGACGCACACCCTGGAGGTGGCCCAGGTGGGCCGGGAACTGGCCTACAACCTGGGCTGCGACCCGGACGTGGTGGACGCGGCCTGCCTGTCCCATGACCTGGGCCACCCGCCGTTCGGGCACAACGGGGAACGCGCCCTGAACGAGGTCGCGGCCGCCATCGGCGGATTCGAGGGCAACGCCCAGACGCTGCGGCTGCTCACCAGGCTGGAGCCCAAGACCTTCACCCGGCACGGACGCCCCGCCGGGCTGAACCTCACTCGTGCCAGCCTGGACGCCGCGACGAAGTACCCGTGGTTCGCCGGGGAGGGCCCGCCGGATGAGAACGGCGACCCGACCCGCAAGTTCGGTGTGTACGCCGATGACGCCGAGGTGTTCAACTGGATGCGCGCGGACTCCCCGCCCGGCCGGTTGTGCATCGAGGCCCAGGTGATGGACCTGGCCGATGACATCTCCTACTCCGTCCACGACGTGGAGGACGCGGTGGTGAACGGCCGGCACGACCTGGCGCAACTGCGCGAGGAGAGCGTGCGCGAGCAGCTCATCGAGCACATCCACGACTGGTACGGCACGGCGATCAGCGCCGACGACCTGTACGCCGCAATCGAGTCGCTGTCGGCGATGCCCTACTGGGTGGAGAGTTTCGACGGCTCCCGCCGCGCACTGGCCGCGCTGAAGGACATGACCTCCCAACTCATCGGCCGGTTCGCGGTCGCCGCGGCCCGGTCCACCCGCGCCGCCTACGGGCAGGGCAACCTGGTGCGTTACGACGCCAACGTGATCGTGCCCGATCAGGTGCGCGCCGAGATCAAGGTCCTCAAGGGCATCGCGGCGATGTTCGTGATGGCCCCGCGGGAGGACACCGAGGTGTACCGCCGGCAGCGACGGATCGTCACCGAACTGGTGGAGGTGCTCCACGAACGCCCGGAGCTGACCCTGGAGCCCCCGTTCCTGTCCGACTACCGGCAGGCCGACGACGATGCGGGCCGGTTGCGGGCGGTGGTGGACCAGGTCGCCTCCCTGACCGATCTGTCCGCCCTGGACTGGCACGCCCGGCTGTGCGGGCCTGGGGACGAGCGCTGAGCCGCCCGGCCAGCACCTAGACTCAGGGCCATGGCAGGCCTGATCCGACGCGAGGACATCGACGCGGTACGAGAGCGGGCCCGCATCGAGGAGATCGTCGGGGCCCACGTCACCCTGAAGTCCGCCGGCGTGGGTTCGATGAAGGGCCTGTGCCCGTTCCACGACGAGCGCACCCCCTCCTTCCACGTCCGCCCGCAATTGGGGCTGTGGCACTGCTTCGGGTGCGATGAGGGCGGGGACGTCATCTCCTTCGTCCAGCGGATCGACCACCTCGCCTTCGCCGAGGCGGTGGAGCACCTGGCGGCGATCACCGGCGTGCAACTGCGGTATGAGGACGACGGCGGGCCGCGCCGCCCGCGGGAGGAACCCGGCCGGCGGCAACGGCTGCTGGAGATCAACCGCCTGACGGCGGAGTTCTACGCCGAGCAGTTGGGCTCTGCCGAGGCGGCCACCGCCCGGCGGTTCCTCGCCGAGCGTGGGTTCGACCAGGCGGCCGCCAGCCATTTCGGCGTGGGGTATGCGCCCAAGGGGTGGGACAACCTCATCCGCCACCTGCGCGGCAAGGGGTTCGTCGAGGCCGAGTTGACCGCCTCCGGTGTGGTCTCGGCGGGCAACCGGGGAAGTTACGACCGGTTCCGCGGGCGGCTGATCTGGCCGATCCGGGACACCACCGGGGTCACCGTGGGGTTCGGGGCGCGCAAACTCTACGAGGACGACCCCGGTCCGAAGTACCTGAACACCCCCGAGACCGCCCTGTACAAGAAGAACCAGGTGCTCTACGGCATCGACCTGGCCAAGAAGGACATCGCCCGCAACCGCCAGGTGGTGGTGGTGGAGGGGTACACCGACGTGATGGCCATGCACCTGGCCGGGATCACCACGGCGGTGGCCACCTGCGGCACCGCGTTCGGGGTGGAGCACATCCGTGTGGTGCGCCGGGTGCTGGGGGACACCGCCGATGCCACCGCCGGCCTGATGCTGGCCGGCGGCGCCCGCGGGGGAGAGGTGATCTTCACTTTCGACGGCGATGAGGCCGGGCAGAAGGCGGCACTCCGCGCGTTCGGGGAGGACCAGCGGTTCGCCTCCCAGACGTTCGTGGCGATCAGCCCGGAGGGCATGGACCCCTGCGACCTGCGGCTGGAACGCGGCGACGGCGCGGTGCGCGACCTGGTGGCCGGGCGCGAGCCGCTGTTCGAGTTCGCGATCAGGTCGGTGCTGCGGCAGCTGGATCTGGGCACCGCCGAGGGCCGGGTGCACGCGCTACGGGCCGGGGCGCCCGTGGTCGCCCGGATCCGCGACCGGGCGTTGCGTTCGGAGTACGCCCGCTCGCTGGCCGGATGGCTGGGCATGGACGAGCACCACGTGCGCCGGGCGGTGGCCCAGGCCGACCGGGAGCCGGAGAACGAGAAACCGGGCCGCCCGGGGCGTCCCGGCCGGGCGGGGCAGGACGGTCCCGCACGCCAGCAACGCCCCGGCCTGGACCCGGAGGCCGCCCAACGCACCGGTACCCGGTCCTCCCCGAGCGCCGACCCGGTGGCCCGCCTGGAACGGCAGGTGCTGGAGGCGGTGCTGCAACTGCCCCAGCACCTCACCGACCTGGGCTTCGACGACCTACCGGCGGACACGTTCGTGGTCCCGGCCCACCGCGCGGTGCACGACGCGATCCGAGCCACCGGTGGTCTGGCCGGGTTCACCGCGATCGCGGCTCAGTACCCGGACCAGGACGGGGCGCGCGCGGCGGCGGCCTGGGCGGAGCAGGTGCGGCAGGCCAGCGGCGAACCCGTCGACGCCCTGGTCACCGAACTGGCGGTCTCCCCGCTACCGGAGGACCGCCCCGAGGCGCTGGGCGCGTACGCCCGCGGAGTGGTGGTAGCCCTGCTGCGGATGGGCATCACCCGCCGCATCGCCGACGCTCGCGGGGCCCTGCAACGCACCGACCCCCAGGACCCCTCCTACGCCGCCCAGTTCGCCCACCTGGTGGAACTGGAGAACGCCCGCCGCACTCTGGACGTCCAGGACTGAGGCCCGGTTCGCCGCACCTGGGGACCCGGCTCCCGTGCGCGGTCCAGGCCTGACACACGCCCCGCCGGCACCTACGCTGGGCGCGACCGGACGCTCGGGGCAAGTTGCGTCGTCGTCCGCTGGCACAATGGCCCGATGACCAACTCCGGCCTGGACAGTGTTCCCCTCATCCCGCGCGACGCCCTGTTCGGCAACCCCGAACGCGCCGGCGTGCAGATCAGTCCCGATGGGCAGTACCTGTCCTGGCTAGCCCCGCTGGAGGGGGTGCTGAACATCTGGGTGGCCCCGGCCGATGACCCGCAGGCCGCGACCGCAGTCACCCGGGATCAGAACCGCGGGATCCGGATGTACTTCTGGAGTTTCCAGGCCCACACCCTGGTATTCCTGCAGGACGTGGGCGGTGATGAGGACTTCCACCTGCACCGGGTGGACGTGCGCACCGGGGACGCCCGGGACCTGACCCCGTACGCGGACACCACCGCGGAGGTCGTCGGCATCAGCGACCGGGTGCCCGAGGCCATCCTGGTGGGCCTGAACGACCGCGACGCCCAATGGCACGACCTGTACCGGGTGGATCTGGCCACCGGGGAACGGGTGCTGCTGGAGGAGAACCTGGAGGGCATCGCCAGTTACCTGCCGGATCATGATTACGTGGTGCGCTACGCCACCCGTACCCGCCCCGATGGCGGCATGGACATCCTCGCCCGCGACGGCGAGGAGTGGCGCGTGGCCGAGGACGTGCCGTTCGAGGACGCCCTGAGTACCTACCCGGCCGGGCTGACCGCCGACGGGCGCACCCTCTACCTGGTGGACTCCCGGCAGCGCAACACCTCGGCGCTGTACGCCCTGGACGTGGATTCCGGGCAGCGGGAACTGGTCCACGCCGATGAGCGCACCGACGTGGCCGGGGCGCTGGCCCATCCGCGCACCGGGCGGATCCAGGCGGTCGCGGTGAACTACCTGCGGGAGGAGTGGACCGTCATCGACGAGGACGTCGCCGCGGACCTGGACGTGCTGGCCGGGATCGGCCCGGGGGAGGTGTCCATCACCGCCCGGACCCTGGCTGACGACGTGTGGATCGCCGCGTACTCCTCGGCCACCGAACCGCTGACGTATTACCGCTACGACCGCCCCGGACGGCAGTTGACCCGGTTGTTCTCCGGACGGCCCGCCCTGGACGGCGCGCCGCTGGTGCCGATGCACCCGGTGCCGATCCCCGCCCGGGACGGGCAGACGCTGGTCTCCTACCTCACCCTGCCCGCGCACCGGCCGGTGCAGGACGCCGGCGAGGCCGTAGATTCGGCGGGTACCGGGGCGGACGACGGCGCAACCCCGGCGGGCCGGTTCCGTCCGGCGGGCGGGCCGGTCCCCCTGGTGCTGTTCGTGCACGGCGGCCCGTGGGCCCGGGACGCCTATGGGTATGACTCCTGGGCGCAGTGGCTGGCCAACCGCGGGTATGCGGTGCTGCAGGTCAACTACCGCGGCTCCACCGGCTTCGGCAAGGAGTTCATCAACATCGCCGACCGGCAGTGGGGCGCGGCGATGCATGAGGATCTACTGGACGCCGTCGGCTGGGCAGTGGATCAGGGCATCACCCAGGAGCACACCGTGGGCATCATGGGCGGCTCCTACGGAGGGTACGCGACGCTGGCCGGGTTGACGATGACCCCGGAGGTGTTCGCCTGCGGGGTGGACATCGTGGGCCCGTCCAACCTCAACACGCTGCTGGAGACGGTGCCGCCGTACTGGGCGGCGTTCTTCGAGCAACTCGCCCGCCGGGTGGGCGACCCGCGCACCGAGGAGGGCAAGGAGTTGCTGACCGAGCGGTCTCCGCTCACCCACGCCGAGAACATCGTGCGCCCGCTGCTGATCGGCCAGGGCGCCAACGACCCGCGGGTGAAGCAGGCGGAGAGCGACCAGATCGTGGAGGCGATGACCGCCAAGGGCATCCCGGTCACCTACGTCCTGTTCCCCGATGAGGGGCACGGGTTCGCCCGACCGGAGAACGCCAAGGCCTTCAACGCCATCGCCGAGGGGTTCCTCGCCGAGCACCTGGGCGGGCGGGCCGAACCGTTGGGACAGGACCTGGCCGGGTCGTCCGCCACGGTGCCCGCCGGCGCGGACGGGGTGGCAGGTCTGGCCGAGGCGCTGGCGGAGCATGAACCGGTCCTGAAGGCCTGAAACCCGGCCCCGGAGCGCCGTTGAGCAGGCTCTTTGTGATCCCGCAGGAGGCTGCCGATAGACGGTGGTGCCCCAGGCGGGGCTTGAACCCGCGACCGACGGATTATGAGTCCGCTGCTCTAACCGGCTGAGCTACTGGGGCGCGGAACCTAAGCCTACCTGCGCCCCGAGCGCCGATAGGCCACTGCGGCACTGCAGATGCCCGCGCGGTACGGTCGGAGCATGAGGATGTCTCGACGCGGGAAGGACCTGCCCGCCGACGTGGCCGACCAGGTGTCCGGCAAGGTCCTTGCGACCAGCCAGTTGCGGGGCGGTGGCTGGGTGGTGCTGACCACCACCCGATTCATCGTCGCCGGCACGCCATCGGCCGATGAGCAGCGCCCGTGGCACATGGTGGACCGGGGGGAGTGGACCAGCGAGGGCAACCAGATCCAGGTGACGTGGGTCGATGGCCGGCAGCCCACCGAGTTGGCGCTGGAGCGCGATGACCGGGAACTGGCCGCGATCTTCCGGGAGATGGTGGAGAGTTCGTTGGTGCACTCGGAGGTGGAGCGGCTTCCTGGCGGTGGCACGTTGCGCGGGACCATCCGTCGCGATGAGCGCGGCGAGTTGTTCTCCCAGGTGAGCGTCAGCGGTGAGGTCCGTCAGGACGCTGAGCTGGACAAGCGGGTACGGGCGCTGGAGAGCCGGGTGCGGGCCCAGGTCGGTCTGCCGGCCTGAGCGGCCCCACGTGGGCGACCTGCCTAGCCTGCATGCGCCGGCGTGAGACGGCACGGGCCCGGGTACGGGCAGCCCCGTTCTCCGACGGCGGATGTGGGCCGCACCACCTTGATCGAGGATGGTTTCACGTCGAATCGGTGCTAAGGTCGACTGGGCTAAAGCGATCCCTCGTAGCTCAATTGGCAGAGCATCCGACTGTTAATCGGACGGTTGCTGGTTCGAGTCCAGCCGAGGGAGCGATCAGGGCGCACGCTTGATGTGCAAGATGGACGGGGGCCTCCTGGGATGACCCAGGCGGGACACGAGCGCGAGAAGTTCGCCCGCCCGAGCAGGTCGGCGTGCGCGGACACGATTCACCAGGTTGGCGCGGCCTGTTCCGGCGCCTGAGTCACGAAGGAGCGCGCGATGGGCTACCGCTACAACTCCCCGCCGGGTTGGCCACCTCCCCCCGAGGGATGGACGCCGCCGCCGGGTTGGCAGCCCGACCCCTCCTGGCCGCCTGCGCCGGAGGGATGGCAGTTCTGGGTCGACGACGGCGCAGGCCAGTCCGGGGCCGCGGCCGGCTCCGGTGAGACCGGCGCCGGGACTGTGGGCCCGAGTCCCGCCGCGGGTGACACCTCGGCGGACGCTGCGGGCGCGGCCCAGAGCGGCGGGGGCCAGAGCGGCGGGGGCCATGGCGGTGAGGACGCGACCCAGGTCCTGGGCACACCCACCCAGAGTTTCGGCGCGACATCCGCTCCGCAGGGCGGTGCGGCCCAGCCGTCCGGTGCGGGCGCCGGCTACCAGTACGGTGCCAGCGGGCCGCTGGAGAACCCGGCGGACTCTCCGTACGACACCGGTGAACTGCGTTCCGGTGCCCAGCAGCAGGGGGCAGCGGGAGGTTACCCGGCCCAGGGTGCGGTCCCACCGGGGTCCCACCCCGCACAGGCACATGACCAAGGCGGCTACCCCCAGCAGCAGGGCGGTTACCTCCAGCAGCAGGGCGGCTACGCCCCAGGGCAAGGTGGCTACCCCCAGCAGGCTGGCTACCCCCAGACCCAGGGCGGCTACCCCGGTGCACCCGGGGGCTACCCGGCCCAGGGCGGCCCGGACAGCAGCGGGAAGAAGAACACCGGCCTGATCGTGGCGATCGTCGCGGCTATCGCCCTGGTGATCGGCCTACTGGTCTGGGGCGGCATCGCCCTGTTCGGCGGGAGTGACGACCCGGACCCGGTACCCACCGTGCCGGCACCGACGGCGCCGCCGACCTCGGAGCCCACCGAGGAGCCCACGGAGGAACCGACACCGGAACCGACCGAGGAGCCCACGGAGGAGCCGACCACCGAACCCACCGATGACACCGGCGGGTCCACGGGCGGCAGCGAGGAGGCCATCATCCTCAGCCTCGGTGAGGAAGCCGTGATCGAGGGCACCGAATCGGATCCGGAGGTCACCTTGGCGGTGACCGGGGTGGAGCCGTGGGAGGACTCGGACTCGTTGTTCTGCAGCGAGCCCGAACTTGACGGGTACATCGCCATCGCGGTGGAGGTCACCACCGGCGACAGCGCGTACGACTTCAATGTGCTGAACCTGTCCGTGGCCGACGCCGACGGACAGAGCATCATCGATGAGGTCAATCCCTTCACCGGCCTGTTGTGCGAGAACCCGGACGCGCTGCCCACGGAGCTGGCCGCGGACGAGACCCACACCGGCACGATCATCTTCGACGTCCCGGAGGACGCCAGTTACGTCGTCTGGGAGGACTGGCTGGACTTCACCGGTGAGGGGCAGACCTACCTCTGGGAGTACTGAGCCCGGTCCCGGACCCCTCCGGCTTGACCACGGCAGGACGTAGAACGGACGCATCCGATGAGACGTGAGATCCGTACCTATCCCGATCCGGTGCTGCGTACCCCGTGCGAGCCCATCACGGCGATCGATGACCGCGTCGCGGGGCTGGTGCAGGATCTGCTCGACACCGTCGACGCCGACGACCGGGCCGGTGTGGCCGCCAACCAGATCGGCGTAGGCCTGCGGGCGTTCTCCTGGCACGTGGACGGTCAGGTGGGCTACATCCTCAACCCGGAGATGGTGGAACTCTCCAGCCAGACCCAGCACGGCGATGAGGGATGCCTGTCCGTGCCGGGGCTGTACTTCCCCACCACCCGGGCCGCCTATGCGAAGGTTCGGGGTATCGACCTGGACGGGGACGAGGTCATCTTGGAGGGGGAGGGCCTGATGGCCCGGGCACTGCAACACGAGATGGACCACCTACAGGGCATGGTCTTCCTGCAGCGTCTGGAGCCGGACGTGCGGAAAGCGGCGATGCGCGAGGTGCGCCAACGTCTGTAACGCCGGCGCCCGCCCGATGGCTGGTCGCACCTTCCGGGCCGCGGGTCCGGGCGGCGGGGCCCGACCGAGGCGGGGTGCGACTCTCCGCAGAGGCAAAGGTGCACAAAACCGTGCCGATACGGCATGATGGGGGTAACAAGACCGCGATGCGGGCCTGGACCGGATGGCACCGAGGGCGTTGGGGAAGACGTATCTCGACCAAACGGAGGGACCAGCATGTCAGGTGTGATCACCCGCGGTGTCATATTCGTGCACTCAGCACCGCGCGCGTTGTGCCCGCATATCGAATGGGCAACCGGCTCGGTGCTGGATACTCGTGTCGTCTTCTCCTGGACGGATCAGCCGGCCGCACCCGGCCTGCTCCGGGCGGAGATGTCCTGGACCGGCCAGGCCGGAACCGGCGCCCGGCTCGCCTCGGCGCTACGCGGGTGGACCCATCTACGCTACGAGGTGACCGAGGAGGCCTCCCGCGGCAGCGACGGCGCACGCTGGAGCCACACCCCTGACCTGGGCATCTTCCACGCCCAGACCGACGTGCACGGCAACGTGGTGGTGCCCGAGGATCGGATCAGGGCGGCAATCGCCCATATCGGTGACCCGGTCACGCTGCGGCGCGAACTGGACCTGGCGCTGGGGCAAGCGTGGGACGACGAACTCGAGCCGTTCCGCTACGCCGGGGCCGGTGTGCCCGTGCGCTGGCTGCACCGGGTCGGCTGACCGCGACCCGCGGCACGGCGGTCCGCGTCCTCGGGGGACCGTGGGCCGGCGGCGTTGGCGGTGCCCGTCACCGTCCGCGGTGCGGTCCTGGGAGCGATAACCGTACCTCGAACCGCAGTTGCGGGGCGCGGTGCGGGGGCGGGCTCAGGCCGGGGTGATCGCCAGGGTCACGTTGTGCCCGCCGAAGCCGAAGGCGTTGTTCAGCGCAACGATGTCGCCCTGGGGAAGGTCCCGCGCCTGGTCGCGCACCACGTCGATACCCAGGCCCTCTTCCAACTCGGTGATGTTGATCGTGGGCGGAGCCTTGCGGTCCCGGACCGCCAGGATGGTGAAGATCGCCTCCAACGCGCCGGCGCCGCCGAGCAGGTGCCCGGTCATGGACTTGGTGCCCGAGACGGCGACCTGGTCCGCGCTGGCGCCCAGCACGTTCCGGATGGCGGCGGCCTCCACACCGTCCCCGGCGGGCGTGGAGGTGGCGTGGGCGTTGACGTGCACCACGTCAGCCGGCTGGACGCCGGCATCGGTCAGCGCGAGGTCGGTGGCACGGGCCTGGCCGGTACCCGACGGGTCGGGCGGGGCGATGTCGTAGGCGTCGGCGCTCATGCCCACGCCCGCCACTCGGGCGTAGATCGTGGCGCCGCGAGCCCGAGCATGGTCCGCACGCTCCAGGACGATCACGCCGGCGCCCTCACCGAGCACGAAGCCGTCCCGGTTCACGTCATAGGGGCGTGAGGCTCCGGCCGGATCCTCGTTGCGGGTGGACAGTGCCTGCATCTTGGCGAAGGCCGCGATCGGGAGCGGGTGGATCGCCGCTTCGGTGCCGCCCACGAGAACGACGTCGGCGCGGCCGCTGCGGATCATGTTCAGTCCGTAGCCGATCGCCTCGGCACCCGAGGCGCACGCCGACACTGGTGTGTGTGCGCCGGCCTTGGCGCCGACCTCCAGGGAGACGTAGGCCGCGGGGGAGTTGGGCATGAGCATCGGCACCGTGAGCGGGAGCACCCGGCGCACACCCTTCTCCTTCAGGGTGTCCCAGGCATCCAGCAGGGTCCACACCCCGCCGATCCCGGAGGCGATGACCGCCCCCAGGCGTTCCCCGGCAACCTCGGGCTGCCCCGCGTCCGCCCACGCCTCACGCGCGGCGATCATCGCGTACTGCGCGCTGGGGTCCATCCGGCGGATCTGCGGTCGGGGGAGGACGTCCTGGGCGGGAACGGCCAGCTGTCCGGCGAACGTGACCGGCAACTCGTACTCGCCGACCCAGTCCTGCTCCAGGGTCCGCACGCCGGACCGACCGGCGAGCGCAGCCTCCCAGGTGCTGGGCACGTCCCCACCCAGGGGGGTGGTGGCACCCAAGCCGGTAACGACGACCTCGGTCTTATCGCTCATGCCATTTCCTCACGTGGTGCCTGCGGGATCCTGCGGGGACCGGTGCGGCCGCTGGCGCACCAGGGGTGGTGCGGGCCAGCGGCGCACGCGGACGGGTGCGGTCAGCCCTGGTTGGCGGTGATGTACTTGACGGCGTCCCCGACGGTGGCCAGGTTCTTGACCTCCTCGTCCGGGATGCGGACCTCGAACTTCTCCTCGGCCAGGGTGACGATCGTCATCATGGACAGGGAGTCGATGTCCAGATCGTCGGTGAAGGACTTCTCCGGCTGCACCTGGTCGGTGGGCAGCCCGGTCTCCTCGTTCACGATCTCGGCCAGGCCGGCCAGGATGTCTTCTTCGCTGTGCGCCATCATGTCTCCTTCTGGTTGTGCGGCGTTGTCGGGTCGTGCACTGATGCAGTGTGGTGCACCGGCGGGGCGATGCAGGTGATCCACACCGGCGTTTTCACGGGAGGACCACTACTTGAGCGGCGTAGACCAGTCCGGCTCCGAATCCGATCTGCAGCGCCAGGTCCCCGCTCTTCGCGCTGCCCTCACGCAGCAGGCGTTCGGTGGCCAACGGGATCGAGGCGGCCGAGGTGTTTCCGGTGTCGGCGATGTCCCGGCCCACCACCACGTCGTCGCGCAGTTTGAGCTGTTTCAGCAATTGGTCGGTGATCCGCATGTTCGCCTGGTGCGGGACGAACACGTCGATGTCGTGCAGGTCCACACCGGCGGCCTCGGCGGCCCGGCGGGCGATTCCGGGCATCGTGGAGATCACCCACTTGAACACGGTGGGCCCCTGCTGCCGCAGCGTCGGGGTCTGCATGGTGGAGACCTCCTCGGCCTGGTGCGGGGTCTCGGGGACCTCCTGACCCAGTTCGGCCCGCCGGTGGTCCAGCCAGGAGTGCGTCTGATAGATGGCCGAGGCCTGTCCGCCGTCGCTGCCCCAGACCGTGGGGCCGATCTTCGGTTCGGGGGAGGGACCGACGATCGCCGCGCCGGCGCCGTCGCCCAGCAGGAACGAGATCGTGCGGTCGGTGGGGTCGATGTAGTCGCTCATCTTCTCCACGCCCACCACGAGCACGTGCCGCGCGGTGCCGGCGCGGACCAGGGCATCGGCCTGGGCGATCCCGTAGCAGTACCCCGCGCAGGCGGCCGAGATGTCGAAGGCCGGGGCAGGGGTGGCACCGATCAGGTCGGTCAGTTGCGCCGCCAGCGACGGCGTCTGCTCGAAGTGCGTGACGGTGGAGACCACCACCGCGTCGATGTCGGCCCCGCTCATGCCCGCCTTGCCGAGCACGTCCTCGGCGGCGCCGCGGGCGAGTTCCAGCACGCTCTGGCTGGCGTAGACGCGGGTGGCGATCCCGGTGCGCTGCCGGATCCACTCATCGGAGGAGTTGATCGGGCCGACGATGTCGTCGTTGGCGACGACCCGGTCCCCGCGCACACCGCCCACCGCCAGGATCTGGGTGGCCTGCACCGGAGAGGTCTGTAACAGCCGGGTCATTGGTCCTCCTTGATGGCCTGCACTGCCGCCACGGCCTGCTCCACGTCGTCGGGCTTCTTGATCGCCACGGTCTGCACGCCGGGCAGCGCGCGCCGGGCCAGTCCGGTGAGCACCCCGCCGGGGGCGAGTTCGATGACCAAGCGCACGCCGTCGTCGGCCAGGTACTGCTGGCACAGGTCCCACCGCACCGGGGCGGTGATCTGGTCTGCCAACCGGGTCAGGGCGGCGGCCCCGTCGTGCACCGGTTGCCCATCGGCGTTGGACAGTAGCGTGATCGCGGGGTCGGCGGGGGAGAGTGAGCCAGTGGCGGTCGCGACAGGTTCGGTCGCCGGTGCCATGTACCTGGTGTGGAACGCGCCGGCCACGGCCAGCGGTACCACCCGGGTCCCGGCCGGCGGGTCGGCGCGCAACTGCTCGATCGCCCCGGTGCTTCCCGCGGCCACGATCTGGCCGGCCCCGTTGATGTTCGCGCCCACCAGGTCCAGGGCCTCCAGTGCGGTGAGCACCTGCTCCGGCTCCCCGCCCATCACGGCGGCCATGCCGGTCGATTCCTCCGCAGCGGCCGCGGCCATGGCACGGCCGCGGATGGCCACCAGCCGGATGGCCTCGGCCGGATCGAGCACCCCGGCCGCCGCCACGGCGGCGAATTCACCCACCGAGTGCCCGGCCACGGCGCCGGCCCACGTCGATAGCGGGCCGAGTGCCTGCTGGAGCCGGTCGAGCGCCAGCAGCGAGGTGGCGACGATGAGCGGCTGGGCGACGGCCGTGTCCTTTATGGTCTCGGCGTCCGCCACGGTGCCCATCGCACGCAGATCCACATCGGCGGCGGCACTGAAGTCGGCGAGCAGCCCGGCGGCCGAGTCCTGCTCCAGCCACGGGGTGAGCATGCCGGGTTTCTGGGCGCCTTGGCCCGGACATAGGAGTGCGATCACTCCCTCTACCTTTCCGTCGCAGGGCCACGGGTGCAGACAATGGAACGCACGAAGCTATGCACCGGTGGTTGTAGTAATGCCACAAACCATACTCACGGCGGCGCTGCGGCAGAAGAGCCCCGGTGGCGTGTGTGGCGCGAGGCACAGCCGTTTGTACGCCGCGGGGCTCTTTGGGTGTACACCGGGCTGTGCGGGATCGTTTGGCGGTTTCCGCCGAAGGTCTCCGCCGGCGCCGGGTCAGCGGCCGGCGCCCGTGCTGTCGTCCAGTCGCCCGAGGGCGATGGCGATCTGGAGCACGAAACCCTCCCGGGCGTCGGTGGGATCCCAGCCGGTGATGGTGCTGATCCGCCGGAGCCGGTACCGCACCGTGTTGGGATGCACATACAGTTGCCGCGCGGTGGCCTCCAGCGACCGGCCCTCGTTCAGGTAGGTCGACAGGGTCTGCAACAGCGGGCCCCCGACCGCCAGCAGCGGGGCATACACCTCGCTGAGCATGGTGCGGTGCGCATCGGGGTCCCCCATGAGCACCCGCTCGGGTAGCAACTCATCGGCCATCACCGGCCGGGGCGCCGCCGGCCAGGCGTGCACCGCGTGCAGGGTGGACAGCGCCGCCCGGGCCGAGCGGCCGGCGTCGGCGAGTTCGCCCACCAAGGGGCCGATCACCACCGGCCCGGGCCCGAACCGGTTCACCAGGGTCTCGGCCTGTTCGCGCAGGTTCCCGCTGCCGCCCAGTACCACGATCAGCCGATCGCCCTGGACCCCCACGAGGGCATCCTGGGCGGCCCGGCGTGCCGCCCGGCGCAGCTCGGCGGCCCGGACCTCGTCCATCGGGCCGTCGGTGGTGCCCACCATCACCAGTGTGTTGCCGGACCCGGCCCAGCCCAGCGCGGCGACCCGGGAGTGCAGGGAGTCGTCGGGGTCACCCCGCAGCAGGGAGTCCACCACCAGTGCTTCCAGCCGGGCATCCCATGCCCCCCGTGTCTCGGCGGCCCGGGCGTACACCTCGGCCGCGGAGAAGGCGACCTCACGGGAGTAGACCAGCACCGCCTCACGCAACTGGGCGTACTGCCCGTCCGGTGCGAGTTGCTCGGCGTGCTCCTCGACCGTCTCGACCACGATGCGCACGAGTTGCAGCGTGTGCTGTAAGGAGATCGAGCGGGTGAGTTCCGGTGGGGCGGCGCGGAAGATCTCTGCGGCGTTGTAGGAGCCGGAATCGGGCTTCTCGTACCAGGAGATGAAGTTGGCGATCCCGGCCTGGGCCACCAGTCCGATCCAGGACCGGTCCTCGGCCGGTAGTGCCCGGTACCACGCCAGGTCGGCATCCAGGCGCCGGAGCGCGGCGGAGGTCAGGAGATCCGATCCGGTGCGCAGCCGGCGCACCATCTGCGCCGTCGCACCCAGGTCGGCGGTTGCTTCCTCATCGCGGGCCATGCAGTGAGGATAGGACGTTGTTTGTAGGAAGCCGACAAACGTCATCACCGTTACCCTCGGATCATGGGTATCCTGCAACGCCTCACCGACCTCCTGCGACCGAAGCGGAATGCCGACGCCGGTGCTCGCGACGCCGGCGCGGCGCAGCCGGAGGACGCCGAGGCCCAGGAGGCGGCGCTGCGTGAACGCCTGCACGAGGATCCCAACGACCTACAGGCCTTCGCCCAGTTGGCCGAGCTCATCCGCTGGCGCACCGAGAGCGCCGAACAGCAGGACCCGCTGATCGCCGAGGCCACCGGTTCGGACGTCGACGCGCGGATTCGCGCGGCGCAATGGGCGCTGGCCGAGGAACTGGCCGGGAATCCGCGGGCGTGGCACCCGCTGATCGAACTGGCCCGGCTGTCGCTGGACGATGACCATGAGGCGGCGCTGCGCCGGCTGGGAACCGCCTGTGAACGCGACCGCAGCGGACGTGCCCTGGAGGAGGGGATCAAGATGCTCCGCGGCCAGCACCTGCCGGCCGAGGCGTTGGCACTCGGCGTGGGGCACTGGGCCCCCTCCCACCAGAGTCCGGAAGCCGGCCGGCAGGTGGTCCTGGCCGCGTTGGACGCCGACCGGCCCGACGAAGCGCGCACGCATCTGCAGAACCTGGCCGAGTACGGCGCCGAGCAGCCGGGTACCGCCGAGGTGGTGGCCGAACTCGAACCCTTCGTGGCAGCGGCGCAGGAGCGTGCCGGCCGCGGAGGTTCCTAGGGCGCTGCCCGAGGCGGCGTTGCGGTTCCGGTCACCGCCGGGTCTCGTGAGCAGCACGCGCGCAGCGCCGCCCGCCGGAACCGGTCCCGGGCGGGCGGCGCTGGGTCGCTAGTTCAGGCGTCTCCGCCGGCGGTGCCGGTGGTGCCGGCGTTGACGTCCCGAAGGTCGTACTTCGCCAGCGCCTTCTTGGGCGCCTCCGGGTCCACCTTGCCGGCCGCCGCCAGTGCCTGCAGGGTGCGGGTGACGATCGACTCGGTGTCGATCAGGAAGTGCCGCCGCACCGCCGGGCGGGTGTCGGAGAAGCCGTACCCGTCGGCGCCGAGCACCCAGTACTCACCCGGGACCCAGGCCCGGATCTGGTCGGGCAGCTGCCGGTCGTAGTCGGTCACGCCCACGAACGGTCCCTGCGTACCCTGCAACTTCTGCACCAGGTAGGGGGTGCGCGGCTCGGCGTCGGGATCGATGAAGGCCTGCTGGTCGGCGTCCAGGGCGTCCCGGCGCAGTTCCGTCCAGCTGGTGACCGACCACACCCCGGCCCGCACGCCCCACTCCTCGGCGAGCACGTCCCGGGCCTTCAACGCCCAGGGCACCGCCACCCCGGAGGAGAGGATATGTGCCTCGGGGCCATCCCCCTGCGGCGGGGCGGCCAGGGAGTAGATGCCCTTGAGGATGCCCTCCACGTCCACGTCCTCCGGCTCGGCCGGCTGCAGCATCGGCTCGTTGTACACCGTGAGGTAGTACATGACGTTCGGGTCGCGCGGGTC
>CALKWS010000403.1 GCA_938004115.1 uncultured Ruaniaceae bacterium | reverse complement strand
GGTGGACCTGGAGGTCGATTCCCACAGCCCCACCGGCGCCACGCGCCTGTACGAACGGATCGGCTTCACCCACAAGTTCACCACCAGCACCCTGCGCAAGGACGGCGCCGGGCGATAATGGCCGGGTGACCTCCCCGACCCACTACCGCACGATCGCCGCCGACGGCGAGGTGGACATCGAGGTGAAGAGGTCCCGGTTCCGGTGCACGCTCGCGCGGGTGAGCACTGAGGCGCAGGCGCGCGACGTCATCGAGGGGCTACGCAAGGAGCACTGGGAAGCGGCCCACCACTGCTCGGCATTCGTGCTGGAGGCGGACGCCCGGATCCAACGCTCTTCCGACGACGGCGAGCCGGCGGGCACGGCCGGCGCGCCGATGCTGGAGGTGCTGCGCGGGCAGGAACTGACCGAGGTGGTCGCGGTGGTGACGCGCTGGTTCGGCGGCGTGCTGCTCGGCACCGGCGGGTTGATCCGCGCCTACTCCGATGCGGTGCGGGCCGGGGTGGAGCACGTCGGGGTCCTCACCCGGGCGCTGATGCAGGAGTACACCCTGGAGCTGGACCATGCGGTGGCCGGCAAGGTGGAGGCCGATCTGCGGGCGCGCGAGGTGCAGGTGCTCGGCGTGGACTACGGGGCCGCCGCCGTCCTGCGGCTCGCCGTGCCCCCGGACCAGGCGGCCGGGCTGACAGCCCTGATCGGCGAACTGACCGGTGGTGGCGTCGAACCGGTGCCGGCGGGCACCTCCTGGGTGGACCTGCCCGGCTGAGCCACGTCGTGAGGCGCTGACCGGCGGCGGATGTCCGGCGCCGCCAGGGGTGCCGACTCTCAGCGGCACGGGAAGGCGGATAGGCTGGCCCGGACACCGTCGTGCCACCGACCAGAGGTGAAAATGACTATGCCGATCCCGCGGGAATCTGCGCCAGACCGGACCGAACTCTTGAAGTCAGCGGCGGACCGAGCCAAGGAGTACGGACCCGACGTGGCCGACGTGTTACCCCGCGTCCTGGAACACGTGGCGCCGGAGGATCTGGCCGAACGGGATCCGGCCGACCTGGCCGGGGTGGTGCGCGCGATGTACGACCTGGCCGGTCGCCGCCGGCAGGGTGACGCCCTGGTCCGGGTGGTCTCCCCCCACCGGGAGGCGCACGGGTGGACCTCCCCGCACTCCGCAGTGCAGGTCTGCACCGATGACATGCCCTTCCTGGTGGACTCCATCACCGCAGCCGCAGCCGAGGAAGGCCTCGCGGTCAATCTGGTGGTCCACCCCCAGTTCGTGGTCAGGCGCGACGACGAGGGCAACCTGCTGGAGATCCTGGACCAGCGGCCTCCCAGCGATGCGGGCATCGCCGAGTCGTGGATGCACCTGGAAGTGGACCGGATCACCGACGACGAACACCGGGAGCGGCTGCGGGAGCGGGTGGAGTCGGTGCTGGAGGATGTGCGCAAGGCGGTCACCGACTGGCAGGCGATGCGGGACAAGTGTCGTCAGATCGTCGACGACCTGGCCGAACAGGCCCCGACCAGCGTCCCGGACGCCGAAGTGGAGCAGGTCCGCGACTTCCTGTCCTGGTTGGCCGATGACCACTTCACCTTCCTGGGGTACCGGGAGCACCTGCTGGACACCGTCGAGGAGGAGTACGTGCTCCGTCCGGTGCCCGACAGCGGCCTGGGCATCCTGCGCGGGGACCCGGAGAAGCCGTACAGCCGCCTTCAACCCCAGGCCCAGGCGACGGCGCACGAACCGCGGTTGCTGACGATCACCAAGGCGAACTCCCGCGCCACGGTGCACCGGCCCACCTACCTGGACTACATCGGCATCCGGATGTTCGACGACGCCGGAACGGTGATCGGCGAACGCCGGTTCCTGGGCATGCTCACCTCCTCGGCATACGCCGAATCGGTGCTGCGGCTGCCCATCGCCGCGGACAAGGTGCGCGCAGTACTGGACCGCAGCGGTTTCACCATCCAGTCCCACTCCGGCAAGGACCTGCTACAGGTTCTGGAGGACTACCCGCGGGACGAACTGCTGCAGACCGACGTGGACACCCTTGCCGAGGTGGCCAACGAGGTGCTCCACCTGCAGGAGCGCCGCCGGTCGAAACTGTTCCTGCGCACCGACGAGTTCGGCCGGTTCGTCTCTGCGCTGGTGTACATCCCCAAGGACCGGTACAACACCGGTGTGCGGCTGGCCATGGAGCACGTGCTACGCGCCGCGTTCGGCGCCGAGACGGTGGAGTACACCACCCGGGTGGGCGACTCACCGCTGGCCCAGTTGCACTTCGTGGTGCGGGTGCCGCGGGGGGAGCCCGTACCCGAGGTGGACGTGGATCAGATCCAGGAGCGGCTCGTGCACGCGACCCGCACCTGGGAGGAGAAACTGCTCGACGCGGCCCTGGCGAAGATGCCCGAGGAGCAGGCGTACGACCTGGTGGCCACCTACACCGGCCGGTTCGCCGAGGCCTACAAGGAGATGGTCGCACCGGACGCGGCCGTCGACGACCTGCTCGCCCTGGAGGAATTGGCCGACGACGACGCGACCGGCCTGGCGCTGTACCGGCCCGAGGGTGCAAAGCCCGGCAGGCGCCGGTTGAAGCTCTACCGCCGCACCCCACTGTCGCTGACGCAGGTGCTGGGCACGTTCACCGATCTGGGCGTGGAGGTGCTGGACGAACGCCCCTTCCGGGTCCGCGACACCGACACCCGGTCCGAGGCGTTCATCTACGACTTCGGTCTGCAGGCCGGCAGTGAGGAGGCCTGGGAGGGCGACAGCGCCACCGACCGGTTCGAGGAGGCGTTCCTCGCCGTGCGCACCGGCGCCGCCGAGAGCGACGTGCTCGGCCACCTGGTGCTCAGCGCCGGCCTGGACTGGCGTGAGGTGGTCATCCTGCGCACCATCGCCCGGTACCTGCGGCAGGTCGGCTCCACCTTCTCGGTGGAGTACCTGGAATCCGGCCTGGTGGCCAACCCGGGACTGGCCACGATGCTGGTGCGCCTGTTCGAGGCCCGGTTCGATCCCGACCACCCCGCCGGCGCGGACCAGCAGGCCAGGCGGCAGGCCCAGGACGACCTCATCGAGGAGATCACCACCGCCCTGGACGATGTGCCCAGCCTCGACCACGACCGGATGGTGCGGGCCTACATGGGTGTGATCGAGGCGACCCAACGCACGAACTACTACCGCACCGACTCCGAGGGAAACCCGGTCCGGCACATCTCCTTCAAGATCGATTGCGCCAAGGTGCCCGGCATCCCCAGCCCGGTCCCCACCGCGGAGATCTGGGTGTACTCCCCCCAGGTGGAGGGCGTGCACCTGCGGTTCGGGAAGGTCGCCCGGGGCGGACTGCGCTGGAGCGACCGCCGGGAGGACTTCCGCACCGAGGTACTCGGCCTGGTCAAGGCGCAGATGGTGAAGAACGCCGTGATCGTCCCCACCGGGTCCAAGGGCGGTTTCTACGCCAAGCAACTGCCCGACCCCGCCCAGGACCGGGACGCCTGGATGGCCGAGGGCAAGGACGCCTACCGGGCCTTCATCCGCAGCATGCTCGACGTCACCGACAACCGCGTGGGCACCGAGGTGGCACCGCCGGAGCGAGTGGTGCGCCACGACGACGATGATCCCTACCTGGTGGTGGCCGCGGACAAGGGCACCGCGACCTTCTCCGACGTGGCCAACGAGATCGCCGCCGAGTACGACTTCTGGCTCGATGATGCGTTCGCCTCCGGCGGCTCGACCGGCTACGACCACAAGGCGATGGGGATCACCGCGCGCGGTGCCTGGGAGTCGGTCAAGCGGCACTTCCGCGAGAAGGGCCTGGACACCCAGTCCGAGGACTTCACCGTGGTGGGCATCGGCGACATGAGCGGGGACGTGTTCGGCAACGGCATGCTGCTGTCCGAACACATCCGACTGGTCGCGGCGTTCGATCACCGGCACGTCTTCGTGGACCCCGACCCGGACGCCGCCCGCTCCTTCGCCGAACGCAAGCGGCTGTTCGAGCTGCCCGGGTCCACCTGGGAGTCCTACGACCCCGACTTGATCAGCGAGGGCGGTGGGGTGTTCCCGCGCACCGCGAAGTCGATCACGATCACCCCGCAGATGCGCGCGGCGCTCGGGCTGGAGGAGGACGTGACCGAACTGGCGCCCTCCGACCTGATCAAGGCGGTGCTGCTGGCGCCGGTCGACCTGCTCTGGAACGGCGGCATCGGCACCTACATCAAGGCCGCCGAGGAGTCCCACCTGGACATCGGCGACCGCGCCAACGACGCGATCCGCGTCAACGGCGGCGATCTGCGGTGCCGGGTGGTCGGAGAGGGCGGCAACCTCGGTGCCAGCCAGCTCGGCCGGATCGAGGCGGCGATGGCCGGTGTGGCCATCAACACCGACGCGGTCGACAACTCCGCCGGCGTGAGCAGCTCCGACATGGAGGTGAACATCAAGATCCCGCTCATCCAGGTGGTGCGCGACGGCGAGCTGACCATGGAGGAGCGCAACGACCTGCTCGCGTCCATGACCGACGAGGTCGCTGACCTGGTGCTCCGGGACAACTACGAACAGAACGTGCTGCTGATGAACTCCCGTGCCCAGTCCGCGGAGATGCTCGGGGTGCACCGCCGGTTGATCACCTGGCTGGAGCGGCGCGGTGACCTGGACCGGGACCTGGAGTTCCTGCCCGATGAGGAAGAGCTGGACGCGCGCGCCCGGGCGGGTGAGGGGCTCACCCAGCCGGAGTTCAGTGTGCTGATGGCCTACGCCAAGATGGCGCTGAAGGACGATCTGGCGCAGACCTCCTTCGCGGAGGGGTCCTGGTTCAGCACCACGCTGGCCGAGTACTTCCCCACCGCGATGCGGGAGCGGTTCCGCGACGCGCTGGAGCAGCACCCGCTGCGCGCGGAGATCATCATCAACTCCGTGGTGAACTCGATGGTCAACCGCGGCGGGATCACCTTCGCCTACCGCGCCGCCGACGAGACCGGCGCCACCAGCGAACAGGTGGCCCGCGCGTACGCCGCCACCCGGGAGATCTTCGACCTACGGGACTTCACCGACGCCGTGGAGGCGCTGGACGCCAAGGTCGATACCGACGTGCAGAGCACGCTGTACCTGTCCTTCCGGCGGCTGCTGGACCGCACCACCCGGTGGTTCGTGCACCACCGGCACGACCAGCTCGACGTGGCCGCGGAGGTGGAGCGGTTCTCCGAGCGGGTCACCAAACTGCGCAGCCAGCTACCGGAGTTCCTGCAGGGCGCGGAACTGGACCGGTTCAACGCGCGCACCGAGGAGATGCGGGACGCCGGGGTACCGGAGGACCTGGCCAGGCAGTACGCCGGACTCCTGCCGAGCCTGTCGCTGCTCGATGTGGTGCAGTTGGCCGATGAGGTCGACTGCCCACCGGAGCAGACGGCGGAACTGTACTTCGCGGTCTCGGCGCACTTCCGGGTGGACGACCTGCTGATCGAGGTGGCCCACCTGCCCCGCAGCGAACGCTGGGAGACCCTGGCGCGGGCCTCGATGCGCGATGACCTGTACGCCACCGCGGAACTCCTGACCACCGCCATCCTGAACGAGACCGAACCCGCCCCGGCCCAGGAGCGCATCACCACCTGGGCCGAACAGATCGGCGCCGCCGTGGGCCGGGTGGAGGAGTCGCTGGAGGCGATCCTGGCGTTGGACTCCCCCGGGCTGGCTCCCCTGTCGGTGGCGCTGCGCGGCCTGCGCAGCCTGCTGCGCTGAGTACCCCCGCGCCGCGGTGAGGCGGGGGCGCGCCGCGGTGACCCGCCCGTCCTGCGCCGCCCGCGTAGGACGCGGGGCCGGCCGGTGCGTTGCCCGGGGGTGCGCGTGGTGCGACGCCACGTCAAGGGGCTGCGTCGCCGTCTGCTGGTGGCTATGGTTCGCCTATGGCGCTGCGACCGACCACCCCGGACCATCTGGACCACCTGGTGTACGCCGGGCCGGACCTGGAGCAGGCGGTCGCGCAGTTCACCGAGCGCACCGGGGTGCGGCCCGTCCCCGGGGGTTCCCACCCCGGAGGCACCGCGAACTACCTGGTGGCGCTGACCGTCGGGGGTGTGCGGGTTCGCAGTTACCTGGAGATCGTCGGCCCGGACCCCGACCACCCGGGCACCCGCCCGATCACGCTGTTCGGCATCCACACGCTGCGCGGCCCCCGGCTGGTCACCTTCGCCGTCCGCCCGCCCAACCCACTGGCCACCGTCTCCCGGGCCCGCGCCGGCGGCTACGACCCGGGACCGCTGGACCCGTTGTCCCGGCGCACCCCCACCGGCGGGGAACTGCACTGGCGGCTGAGCCACCCGCCGACCGAACCCACGGTGATCCCGTTCCTGATCGCCTGGGGGGAGACCGAGCACCCGGCGCTGAACGACGACCTGCCGTCGCTCGAACTGCTCGAACTGTACGGCCAATCCCCGCACGCCCAGCGTGACCGGCACGTGCTGCAGTTGCTGGACGTGAACCTGCCGCTGGCAGCCGCGACGGAGACCCGCCTGGTCGCGAGGCTGAACACGCCGGCCGGCCGGGTCGAGCTGACCTGAGCCGGCATCTGCGTGCCCTCCGCTACGTGCCGCGGTCTCGTACGCTGGGGTCATGATCCTGATCGGAGGCGTCAAGCCGTACCGCACCGTGCTGGCGGCGATGACGCTGGTCTGCGGGCGCTGCGGTAACCCCGCCGGGCACCGGCTGATCGAACACGAACGCAAGCTGACGGTGTTCTTCATCCCCACGGTGAAGGTGTCCACCACCTACGAGGTCGAGTGCGTCTACTGCGGCGCGCAGAGCCCGATGAGCAAGGCGGAGGCCCAGACCTTGCAGGAACGCGCCAACGCAGCCGCCTCCCCCGGCACCGTCCTGGGCACCGTGCACCCGCCGCGGCAGCAGGCACCGGAGGCCTGACCCGCACGTGCTGCCCCGGGCGGCCGAGCCGCTCGACCCCTGAGGGTCAGCACCGGCCAGTACCGGCCAGTAGCGGCCAGTAGCGGGAGGTGCGGCCAGGCCGGGCAACGCCTCCGGATGCCGATCCCACGATCCTGCGCCACGATGAAGCCGGGCACCGTGCCCCAGCGTGCCTCCCCGGCACGGCATCGACATGGAGGACGCACATGCGAATCGGACTGGGCATCTTCTTGCTCGTGGTCGGGGCGATCCTCGCCTTCGCCGTCCGCGACAACATCGACGCTGTGGACCTGACCATGGCCGGGTACATCTGCATGGCGGCAGGCGCACTGGCGATCGTGGTCTCCCTGATCATGCAGGCGGTGGGGGCGAACACCTCCCACCGCGAAGTGGTGGACCGGCGCGAGTTCGGTGGGCGCTCGAAGGAGATCTGAGCCGCCGTCGTCGCCCCGGGGCCGCACCCGCACGACTATCCAGGTGCGGGCATCGCCCGCCCACGTCCTTCACCCGTAGGCTGGCCCGCATGTCCGGGAGCACGCACATCGCTGCCACGATCGAGGACGCGCTCATGCGCCGGGTGGTCCACCTGCTGCGCACCCGGGGCTGGCGCCCGCGGACCATCGCCCACACCGGGTACGGCTCCCCCGACATGCTGCGGGTGCTGGGCCGGGTGGTGATGAGTCGCCATCCGCTGCCCACTGCCGACGCCGAGGCGGACACCCCGGTCACTTCCGGCCGGGGGTGGCGCCCCTACCTCACCGCTCCGGTGGCGATGATCCCGGTGACCGTGACGATCAACGGGATCGACCACCACACCCGCGCGGACCGCGGCGGCTACATCGACCTGGCGGTGCCGAACCACGGCCTGCCGGCCGGCTGGCACCAGGTCACGATCCGGGCCCGGGCCAGCGCGCCGGTGCCGGCACGGGTGCGCATCGTGGGCCCGGACCAGACCCTGGGCCTGATCAGCGACATCGACGACACCGTCATGGTCACGTTCGTGCCCCGCCCGTTGATCGCGGTGTGGAACACCTTCCTGCGCCGGTCGAGCGCACGGCGCGCGGTGCCCGGGATGGCCGACTTCTACCGCCGCCTCACCCGCCTGGCCCCGGACCTGCCGGTGTTCTACCTGTCCACCGGAGCCTGGAACGCGGTGCCGACGATCACCGAGTTCCTGCACGCCAGCGGGTTCCCGGCAGGTCCGAAACTCATGACCGACTGGGGCCCGACGAACACCGGGTGGTTCCGCTCCGGGCGGGAGCACAAGCGCCGCAACCTTCGCCGCTTGCACCGCGACTTCCCCCATGTCCGGTGGATCCTGGTGGGCGATGACGGGCAGCACGATCCGGTGATCTACCGGGAGTTCGCTGCGGAGTTCCCCGAGGCGGTGGCCGCTATCGCGATCCGGCAACTGAGCCCGTCGGAACAGGTGCTGTCCCATGGCACCCCGGGCCCAGGGCCGGGAAGCGAGGACGACGGCGAGGCCCGGTCGGTCCCGGAGGTGCGCGGCGCAGATGGTTGGGTGTTGGGCGCTCGCGCGGTGGGGGTGCTGATCGGCACCACGTCCGGCTCAGCCCACCGCCCCGCCGAACGCTAGTCCCAGGGCGTACGTGGCTGCCGCCGCGCCCCAGCCGATCGCCAACTGGCGTAGCGCCCGCAGCCACGGCGTGGACCCGGAGAGCACCCCCACGATCGCACCGGTCACCAACAACGCCAGACCCACCAGCCCGGCCGCCAGCAGCACCGCCGTCATCCCGTTCGCGCCGAACAGATAGGGCAGCACCGGGATGAGCGCACCGGAGGAGAAGAAACCGAAACTGGCCAGTGCCGCGTGCCAGGCGGACCCCAGCTCCTCCGGGGCCGAGCGGGTGAGCGGCGGCGGCTGGGCCTGGGAGTCCGCTGCCGCCAGTTGTTCGGAGGCATGGGCGGCAGCCTCCTCGGCGGACATCCCGCGGGCCCGGTAGACCAACGCCAGTTCGTTGGCGTCCACGTCCAGGTGAGGGATGGCGGTATGTGCCGAGGGGCTCGGTGTGGAGGCGTCCACGAGTTCGCGTTGGGACTGCACCGAGATGTACTCCCCCGCGGCCATCGACAACGCCCCGGCCAACAAGCCCGACAGCCCGGTGAGCAGGATGACGTCGCTGGAGACCCCCGCCGCGCCGATGCCGAGCACCAGGGCCAGGTTGGAGACCAACCCGTCGTTCATCCCGAACACCGCGGCCCGGAACGAGCCGGACAGCCGGGCCCGGCCGCGCGCGGCCAGGGATCGCACCACCTCGGCGTGGATACGCTCATCGGCTGCCATGGTCTCGGTGGCGTCGGCGTCATCGGCGTAGGCCGAACGGGATTCGGCGCGCTGCGCCAGCGCGAGGACGAACACCGACCCGAACCGCTTGGCCAGCGCGATGAGCAACCGGGAGCGGACCGAGGGCCGGCGGGGCGGTCCGGGGTGGTCCACCAGCAACGCTTCCCAGTGGGCGGCGTGCCTGCCCTCGGCGTCGGCGAGTTCCCCCAGGATCCGCGCCTCCTCCCCGCTGCGTCGTTTGGCCAGGGACCGGTAGACCTCGGCCTCGGCACGTTCCTCGGCCAGGTACTGGCGCCACCGGCGCACTTGCGCCGCGCTGGGTTCTCGGCTGGTCATCGACCCAGTCTTGCTCATCCGGCGCCGTGCACGGTCCGCCGGGCGCCCTGCCCGCCGGCGTCGCCGGGCGCACCGATGCGTATCGCCTCCGCCGAACCACACCGGCCGAACTCCCGCCGAAGCGGACGCAGCCGCGACCGATTCGTCCACACCCATCCCACCCGCGGACCGGCCGTGCACAGCCCCGGCCGCTGTCACGGCCCGGCGGTTGCCGGTGGTGTGAGGGTGGGCCTGGTGAACGCCCTGGCCAGTCTGCTCGGTATCGACCCGCGCCTGCTGCGCCGGGGGCTGCGGTTGCTGGCGGGCGGCGCGCTCGTGGCGGTGCTGGCGCTGGTGGCCCCCACCTGGTGGTCCCAGGTCCGGCCGGCCCCGGCGTGGGCGGTGCCGGGTGAGCGGGTGGATGCGGCGCTGGCGGCGTTGGGCGGGCTGGCGGTGGTGGAGCCCCGGCCGCTGGCCGAGTACGACCGTGATCACTTCGGCCCGCCCTGGTTCGACGTCGACGGCAACGGGTGCGATACGCGCAACGACCAGTTGGCGCACTGGCTCACCGACGTGGTGGTGGACCGGTTGCAGCCGTGTGTGGTGGTCTCCGGGGTGCTGCACGACCCCTACACCGGGCACACGATCACTTTCGAGCGCGGGCCGGACACCAGCGGCCTGGTGCAGATCGACCACGTGGTGGCCCTGGCCGATGCGTGGAGCAAGGGCGCACACGCCTGGCCGCCGATGCTCGCCCTCGGTTTCGCCAACGATCCGGCCAACCTGATCGCGGTCGACGGGGCCGCGAACCAGGACAAGGGCGCCTCGGACGCGGCGCACTGGTTACCGCCCGATGAACGGTTCCACTGCGCCTACGCGGTGCAGCAGGTACTGATCAAGGCCGCCTACGGGCTGGGGGTCACCAGCGCCGAACTGGGCGCGTTGGGGGAGGTGATCGAGGACTGCCCGGGGGACGGCGCGGCCCGGGAGCCGCTACCGCAACGCCCGGACGCCCGTTCCGCCGGGATGCGGCTCACCGGCCGTCCCCGCGCGGTCACCGGGCGCTGCGGCCACCGGGCGTTGCGGTCACCGGGCGTCGCGGTCACCGGGCGTCGCGGTCACCTGGCGCTGCGGTCACCGGGCGCTGCGCGGAGGTGGCGGGTAGGGCTGGTCCGGTGGTTGCACGCCCTGCGTCTGCGAGCCGGAACTGAACGTCTCCTTCACCGTGCCGGTGATCTTCTCGGCGACATAGGCGCCCTGCTCGCGCACCGCGTCCCCGATCCGGTCCTCGGCGGCCGTGACCTTCTCCTGCACCGCGGGGTTCTCCCACAGCGCCTTGGCCTGGTCCTTGATCTTCTCGTAATGCTCCCGGCCGGCGCGGCTGCCCAGTACGTAGCCCACCACGGCGCCCAGCGCGAACGCCACTTTCCCCTTCATCACATCCTCCTCGTCTCGGCTGCGGCCCGGCAGCGGACCGGGACGAGTCCACGCTAGCGCGCTGAGCCGCCGGCGCACCCGGAACGGTCGCCCCGGCGCCGCCGACCCGGGCGCGGGGCCCGCGCGGCACCCAGCCTCAGCCGGGCAGTTCCGCACGCACCTGCCGGGCGGCGTCCACGAGGTTGCGCAGCGAGGCGGAGGTCTCCTCATAGCCCCGGGTCTTCAATCCGCAGTCGGGGTTGACCCACAGTTGGTGCGGGTCCACCTCGGCCACCGCGGTGCGCACCAGGTCGGTGAGTTCACCGGTGCTGGGCACCCGCGGGGAGTGGATGTCATACACCCCGGGGCCGATGCCGCGGGCGAACCCGGAGCCCGCGATGTCCGGGATGATCTCCATCCGGGAGCGGGCTGCCTCGATCGAGGTGACGTCGGCGTCCAGGCCGTCGATCGCCCCGATCACCTCTCCGAACTCCGAGTAGCACAGGTGGGTGTGGACCTGGGTGGCATCGGCAACCCCGGAGGTCGCCAGCCGGAACGCCCGCACCGACCAGTCCAGGTACTCGCCCTGTTCCTCCCGGCGCAGGGGCAGCAGTTCCCGCAGGGCCGGTTCGTCGACCTGGATCAGCGAGATCCCGGCGGCTTCCAGATCCGCGATCTCCTCCCGCAGCGCCAGCGCCACCTGGTTAGCGGTGTCCGCCAGCGGCTGGTCGTCCCGCACGAAGGACCACGCCAGGATCGTCACCGGCCCGGTGAGCATGCCCTTGACCGGTTTGTCGGTGCGGGAGGCGGCGTAGGTGGACCAGTCCACGGTGATCGGCGCGGGCCGGGATACATCGCCCCACAGGATGGAGGGCCTGGTACAGCGCGACCCGTAGGACTGCACCCACCCGTGCTGGGTGACGGCGAACCCGTCGAGGTGCTCGGCGAAGTACTGCACCATGTCGTTGCGTTCCGGTTCGCCGTGCACCAGCACGTCCAGGCCGAGTTCCTCCTGCAGGTCGATCACCCGGTCGATCTCGGCGCGCATCGCCGCCACGTACTGCTCCTCGGTGATGTCCCCGCGGCGTGCGGCGGCCCGGGCGCGGCGCACCTCGGTGGTCTGGGGGAAGGAGCCGATGGTGGTGGTCGCCAGCGGCGGGAGGTTCAGGGCCGCCTGCTGGGCGGCACGGCGGGTTGCGTACTCGGTGCGGGCGAAGTCCCCCGGGCCCAGGTCGGCCACCGCACGGCGCACCTCCGGGCGGTGCGCCCCGGGGGCTTCGTCCCGGTCTGCCCGCGCCTGCCGGGAGGCCTCGAACTGTTCGGCGGCCTCCTCCGGTCCCGCCGCCAGGGCGCGCACCTCACCGACCTTCTCGTCGGCGAACGCGAGCCAGGAGCGCAAGTGCTCCGGCAGCTGGTCCTCCACGGTGACCGTGTGCGGCACGTGGAACAGGGAGGTGGAGGTGCTGACCGCGACCGGGGTACCCGGGCCGGCCGCGCGGCGCAGGTCCTCCAGGGCGCGGTATGCGCCGGGCAGATCGGTGCGCCACACGTTGTGCCCGTCCACCAGCCCCGCCACCAGGGTGACGCCCGCACCCGCCTGGCCGGCGTCGTCGGGCACCTGCCCGCGCACCAGGTCCACACCCACCGCCTCCACCCCGGAGGTGGCCAGCGGCGCGAAGGCGGCGCCGAGCCGGTGGTAGGGGGCGGCGACGAAGATCTGCGGACGACTCGTGGCCTCGGCGAGCCGGGTGTAGGTGCGGGTGATGACCTGCACCAGGTCCTCGGCCGGGACGTCCCAGTTGTCGGAGACCAGGGCGGGCTCGTCCAGTTGCACCCAGGGCGCACCGGCTTCGGCGAACCGGGCCAGCCACCGCAGGTACACCTCGGTGAGGTCATCGATGCGCTGCAGCGGCTGATAACCCGCCGGTGCGTCGTCGTCGGCCTTGGACAGCAGCAGGAACGTGATCGGACCCACCAGCACCGGTCGGGTGAGGACCCCGGCGTCCTTGGCCTCGGTGAACAGGTCCACGCTGGCGCTGCCCACCAGGTCCAGGGGTGTCCCGGGGCCGATCTCGGGGACGAGGTAGTGGTAGTTGGAGTCGAACCACTTGGTCATCTCCAGCGGCGCGCGGTCCCCCTCCCCGCGCGCCAGGGTGAAATATCCGGCCAGGTCCAGTGCGCCGTCGTCGTCCCGCAGATCGGCGAAGCGGCGCGGGACCGCCCCCACCTCGGCGGCCACGTCCAGGACCTGGTCGTAGAAACTGAAGTCCGACGGGATGGAGGCGTCGTCGGCCCCCAGCCCAAGGCCGGTCAGGCGGGTGCGCAGGTGCGCGCGCAGGTCCGCGGCGCGCCGGTGCAGTTCGTCGGCGTCGATGCGCCCGGCCCAATAGGCCTCCACCGCGCGTTTGAGTTCGCGGTCCGGGCCGATGCGCGGGTAGCCGAGGATGGTGGCGGTGGGAAAAGGGGTGCTCATGGTGGTCCTGTTCGGTCGGGATGGTCAAGAGGGCCGACGGCGAGGGTGCCGGTCGGGGTCGGTGTCAGCACGGGGTTAGGCCAAGACGGGCGCATGGCGCAGCCCGGCGCCGTACAGCAGGCCGAGCGCCGGGGTGGAGGAGTTGAAGGTGTACACGTGCAGGCCCGGCGCACCGGCGCGCAGCGTGTCCTCGATGAGGTCCCGGGTGGCCTGCAGCCCGAGCCGGTAGGCCTCCTGGGGAGTGGCCGCGTCCTCCAACAGCGCGAGGAGGTCTGCCGGTGGTGCCATCCCGGTCAGTTCGTGCAGGCGCCGCAACCGCCGGGGGTCGGTCAGCGGAATCACGCCCGGCAGGATCGGCAGGTTCACCCCGGCGGCCCGAGCGGCCTGCAACAGTTCGGCGTAGTGGGCGGCGTCGTAGAAGATCTGGGTGATCGCGAAGTCGGCGCCGGCCTCCTGCTTGTCCACCAGGCTGGCCACGTCCCGGGCGTCCACCACGGCGTTGCCGGCGGCGTCGCGTGCCTGTCCGGGGTAGGTGGCCACGCTGATGCTCAGCGGACTCGCGTGATCGCCACTGCGTGAGTCGGTGCCGAACCGTTCGGCTTCGATGCTGCGCAGCAGTCGCACCAACTGACTGGCACGGGTGAACCCGTCCGGGTGGGGCCGCCAGTCGGGTTGACCGGCCGGCGGGTCGCCGCGCAGCGCCAGGAAGTCCCGGACCCCCTCGTCCAGGAGGTCGTTGATCACCCCGCGCAGTTCGGCCTCGGAGGCGCCCACGCAGGTCAGGTGTGCGATCGGGGTGACTTCCGTCTCCCGGATGATCTGCCGGATCAGTTCCCGGGAGGTCTCCCGGGTGGATCCGGCCGCGCCGTAGGTGATCGAGAAGAAGTCGGGTTGGGCCGCGGCAAGTTCGGGGATGGTCCGCCGCAGCGTGCGCTCACCCTTGGGCGAGCGCGGGGGGTAGAGCTCGAAGGAAACGGTGGGACGGTCCAGGGGCACACGAAAAAGGCTAGCGGTGCTCATCGGATACACCCGTCGGGAAAGGCCTGCATATCAACTCCATCGATCCTGGCGTGAGCACCCTTCCCGCGGGAGGCTTCCGTTGGGGGTTGCTGCGGCGTCGTGGAGCCAGGTCTCTCGGCCGCTCTTGATGGTTCGTGATCCACTGTACGGCCCGGTGCGCGGCAGCGCCGCGGTCCGGTCGGGGCGTCTCACGTCCTGGACAAACGGTCCCAGGGCACGGTCGAGGGACGCTTTTCCTCCGGGCGGGGAACTGCTACCCCGGGCCGAGAAGTCCCCCGGCGCTCAGCGCAGCGCGTCGAGTGCGGTACGTGCAGCGGTCACGCCGGTGGCGGTGGTGGTGGTGAACTCGTCCTCCCCGCCACCCGGACCGGCCGGTCCGGCAACCACCGGCCCGCCGGCGCTCAGGTGCACCGCGTGCGCCCCGGCGCCCGCCAGGGACGGCACGTGCTCGGGCTGCACCGCCCCACCGGCGATGATCTCCAATTCCCCCGAGCCGGCACGGACCAGCGCGGCGATCACGTCGGTTCCCTCCACCGCCCGTGATGCACCACCGGAGGTGAGCAGGCCCGCCACGCCGAGGTCCACGAGCTGCCCGGCCACGCCCTCCGGATCAGCGCCCCAAGCCCCCAGGAGCACATCGACGCAGCGGTGGACGATCACCGGCGTCCCGGCGGCCGCCCGCACCATGGCGGCCAGCGCGGTGGTGTCCAGGCCGCTGTCGGTCAGTGCACCGACCACGACTCCGGCCGCGCCGCATTCCAGGGCGATCTGCACGTCGCGGACCATCACCGCGACCTCGTCCTCGGTGTAGCGGAACCCACCGGCGCGGGGCCGGATCAACGGCCGGAACGGCACGCCCAGCGAGGCAACGTGCTCCATCAACCCGCGGCTCGGCGTCAGCCCGCCCACCCCGAGCGCCTGACACAACTCGAACCGGTCCGCGCCGTGCTCCCGCGCCACCCGTCCGCTCTCGACATCCTGGACGGCGATCTCCAGCAGCGGTGAAGCGGGCAGTGGCACAGTGTTCTCCTTCGTCGGTCTCCGACCCCGAAACGGGGCCCGGTCCATTGTTCCAGCGGTCCCGGACTACACCTGCTCCGGACCCCACCCGGCTGGGACCGCTGCCGGGCACCGGCGTCGAGCGGGCACGGCGTGGTGCACCGGACCGGTGCGATCTCCCGGGCACACTGGCATCACGAGCGAGGTGAGGTCCCTGAGTGCCTCCCCGAGTTCGAAGTTCGACGGCGATGGACATGAATGTCAGTGCCCGGGGGCATGCTGAACCCAGGCCGACGACGAAGGAGGAAACATGGCACATCAAGGCGAACCACACCCCCGGCACACCCCCGCGACCGATCCCGGCACCCAGTGGAGCGAGGCCGAGGCGCGCGCCGAGCGCGATGCCGTCCTACATCTGATCGGTGGCGACGCCGACGGATTGCGGGCGCGGCTGGACCAGGACGGGCTGACCTGCTGGGAATGGTCGCTGCTGGCAGAATTGGACGACCTGGAGGATCGCCTCAGCGCCTGAACGTCCCGAACCGGGAGGTCACCATGAAGGAGACCCGTGCCGAGATCGACGCGCTACAGGCGCTGATGGACGCCTCCCACGGACGCAGCACCACCCACCTGCGCCAGATCATCAGCGGCGATCGGCGACTCACCGCCGAACAGGTGACCCGCGCGCTGGACGGGATGAAGGTGCTCACCGTCGCGACCGTCACCGCGGCCGGGGAACCCCGGATCAGCGCCGTGGACGGCCATTTCCTGCACGGCCAGTGGACGTTCGGCACCGACGGCAGCGCCGCCAAGGCCCGGCACCTCGCAGCACGCCCCGCGGTCAGCGCCGCCCATGTCGATGGTGAGCGCCTGGGCGTCTTCTGCCACGGCCGCGCGGTCACCCTGACGCCGGCGGACCCCTTCTGGGACTTCACCATCGCCCACTGGACCCAGCACTACGGCACGGACCCGACCACCTGGGGCGAGGACATCCGGATGTACCGGATCGAACCGGCCTGGCTGGTCGGCTACGGCGC
>CALKWS010000402.1 GCA_938004115.1 uncultured Ruaniaceae bacterium | reverse complement strand
TGCACCAACTGGGAGAAGTGCGTGAGCGGCTCACCGGGCGGCGACGGCAGCCCGTTGACCGCCAGCAGGTGCGCCGGCGCGCAGTGAGCGGTGGCCCGGTGCAACGGCCAGGGCTCGTGCTCGATCGGCGTGCGCCAGAGCCGGCCCCAGGCGTGGCTGTAGGCGTTCCACCTGCCGGTGAGGAAGTCCTCGAACTCCGTGGGGGTCCTGATCCGGTCCCCGACCCGCACCCGGGCGCCGAACCACCCCTGGCCGCTGCGGCGCCTGGAGGTGTAGTGCAACTCCGCGCCCCGGGTGCGTTGATCGGTGGTGGACCGTTCGTAGGGCAGGCCCAGCAGCCGCAACAGGGCGGTGACCGGTAACCGAGAGCACTCCAGGGAGAAGAACCACACGCCGTCGTCCCCGTCCGGGCCGCGCACGTAGGTGCGGACATTGATCTCGGTGAACGCCGGAACCAGCGGCACCCGCATCCCCGGCATACCGAAGTAACTCATCCGGAACGGGGTGATGCCCACCCACGCCGCGCCGTCGACGGTGTCCACCTGCAGGCCCGGTGGCAGCATCCGCTGGATACGCGGGGGCTCGGCAGGCCAGTGCAGGAAGGTCAGATTCCGCCAATGCATGGCATTGACGGGCACCCCGATCCGGTGCTCGGGCCAACGGCTGGGCACGTGATCACCGCCTCCCAGGTTCACGTCCGGCTGGTTCATCTCCGATGCAACCGGCGCAGCAGCGCCGCTCCCCCGGCCCCCGGAACGTTGCTGCGGATGCTGCCGCACACCGCTTCACCTACCGTCGAACCCATGGTTTCCGAGCCCGCCCCCGACCGCAAACCGGCCGAGGCTGCGAGCCGCTGCGCGGACCATCCCACCGGCGGACGGGCCGCAGTCCCCACCACGTCCCTCCTCGATGGGGTGCGCGTGCTGGGCACCGTGGTGGCGCCGGTGGTCACCGGAGGAGCGATCGCCCGCCGGCCCCGCGCCATGCTCGCCACCGAGCGGGCCGGACTGGACAAGCACGCCGTGGCCACCATGCAACACCTGCGCGATCGGTACGGGCCGGGGCCGGTGCAGGTGCGGCTACCCGGCCGTCGTTTCACCTTCCTGCTCGAACCCGACCAGGTGCACCGGGTGCTGAACGAGTCGCCGGACCCGTTCGCCACCGCCACCCGGGAGAAGCGCGGCGCGTTGGGCCACTTCCAACCCGGTGGCGTGCTCATCTCCTCCCCCGAAGAACGCGCCGTGCGCAAACCGTTCAACGATGCGGTGCTGCAGGCCGGCCGCACGGTCCACCAGCACGGCCCGCACATGGCCGCTGTGGTCCGGCAGGAGATGGCGAGCCTGCTGGGCCATGCGCGGTTCACCGGGACGTTGGACTGGGACGCCTTCACCACGGCCTGGCACCGGATGATCCGGCGCGTCGTGCTGGGTGACAGCGCCCGGGAGGACCACGCCGTCACCGACGACCTGCTGCGGTTACGTAAGGACGCGAACTGGAGTTTCCTCAAGCCCACCCGCAGCCGCCGCCGACGGCGGTTCCTGCGGCAACTCGCCCGGTACGTGGACCGCGCCGAAGCGGGCAGCCTGGCGCAGATGGTCGCCGCGACACCGGCGGCGGAGGGAACGAGGAAGCACCATCAGATCCCGCAGTGGATGTTCGCGTTCGACGCGGCCGCCTGGGCCACCTTCCGGGCGCTGGCACTGATCGTGACGCACCCCGGCGCCGAGCACGCCGCCCGTGCGGAGATCGAGGCCGGCGGTGACCTGCCCTACGTGCGCGCCTGCGTGTTGGAGTCGGTGCGGTTATGGCCCACCACCCCCGCCATCCTGCGCGATACCACCCGCCCCACCACCTGGGCCGGCGGTCACCTGCCGGCCGGCGCGTCGGTGATGATCTTCGCCCCGTTCTTCCACCGCGACCGCACCCGGTTCGCCCGGGCCCACCAGTTCGCCCCCGAGCTGTGGTTGCGTGAGCGCACCGACGAGGACTGGCCGCTGGTGCCGTTCAGCGGCGGACCGGCGATGTGCTCGGGGCGCAACGTGGTGCTACACACCGCGAGCACCGCGCTGGGCCACCTCCTGGCCCACCAGCGCTTCGACCTGCAACGCCCTGCCCTCAGCCCCCACCGGGCCCTGCCCGGCACGATCAGCCCGTTCCATCTGCGGTTCGACCTCTCCCCCGCGCCCGCACCGGCGGCGGGCACCTGAAGCACGCCGGAGCCGCCGCTGCGATCCGGCGATGAAGCCGTAGGCTGGAAGGGTGAGTTCTACCCCACGCCACCGTCACGACGATGCGTCGAGCGATCCCAGCGACACCCCACCGGCGATGATGATCGCCGCGTTCGAGGGCTGGAACGACGCCGGCGCCTCGGCCAGTTCCGCGGTCCGCCTCCTCGCCGAGGAATGGGGCGCCCAGGAGATGCGCCGGATCGATCCGGATGACTACCACGACTTCCAGGTGAACCGTCCGGTGATCGAGCGCACCCCGGACGGCTCCCGCACGCTCACCTGGCCGGCCACCACGATCTCCCAGGCGGTGACCCCGCAGTTGCGCCGCCGGCTGGTCCTGGCCCGCGGCACCGAACCGTCGCTTCGGTGGCGGTCCTACTGCAACGAACTGCTGGACGCCGCGGAGGACCTGGACGTGAACACCATCGTGTGCGTGGGCGCGCTACTGGCCGATGTGCCCCACACCCGCCCGATCCCGGTGCAGACCACCTCGGAGGACCCGCGGGTGCAGGCGCTGCTCGGGGTGGAGGACTCCGACTACGAGGGCCCCACCGGCATCGTGGGCGTGCTGGCGCAGATGGCGCTGGACCGGGGCATGCACTCCCTGACGATCTGGGCGGCGGTGCCGCACTACGTGGCCCAGCCGCCCTCTCCGAAGGCCACGCTGGCGCTGCTCGGGGCGATCGAGGAACTCGTCGGCGAACCGGTGCCGACCCGCGATCTGCCGGAGGACGCCCGCGCCTGGCAGGACGGCGTGAACGAGTTGGCCGAGGAGGATCCGGAGGTGGCCGAGTACGTGCGCCAGCTGGAGGAGGCCAAGGACACCGC
>CALKWS010000401.1 GCA_938004115.1 uncultured Ruaniaceae bacterium | reverse complement strand
GTGCAGGAAAGGAGCCAAGACGCCTCCGTCGCGCGGTAGCGGTGGGATTTGAACCCACGGTGGCTATGAACCACACGGCATTTCGAGTGCCGCACCTTCGGCCGCTCGGACACGCTACCTCGGCGGTTCAGCGTACCCGGATCCCGGGCCCTGCCTCAAACCAGCGTGGCGGCGCTCACGTCAGCCGGGGCGGGCCTCATGCCGGCGTCAACACCTCGGACTCCAACCGGGCGTAACTGGTTTCCATCCCGTCGACCATCCCGGTAGCCAGCACGGTGTCGCGGAGCTCGGCGTCGGGGTAGGTGATGACCAGGGCAAGGAGCGTGCCGCCGGTCACCGGGGTGAACGTCAGCTCGTTCACCGTGCCCGGCCCATCCATGCCGATCATCTGCTCGGTGGTCACCTCCCGGTGCGGGGGGTCGGTCTCCAGGAGGTCGCCGGTGAAACCGAACCGGCCCTCGCCGCCGTCCTGCTCCCACTCGTACCGGTAGCTCTCCCCCACCGAGGTGGCCACCTCGCACACCGGCATGGTCCACCCCTCGGGTCCGAGCATCCAGCGCTGCATCATCTGCGGGTCGTGGTAGGCGTGCCAGACCTGGTCCACCGGCCCGCGGATGATCCGGCTGATGCGGACCTGGGTGTCGTTGAGGATCTGACTCTCGGTGGCCCGCCCGGCGGCGAAACTGGACATATCGGCCAGCACCTGGTCGATCTGGCCCATCGCCGAGGTGAGCCCTTCCTCCATGCCCATCTGCAGCAGTTGCTCCAGCTCATCCAGGGAGTTGAAGTAGGTGGTGCTGACCAGGCGGCACCCGGTGTCGGTGGCCTCGAAGGTGTGCACCATCCGAATAGCCGGTTGGCCCGGGACCGGGTTGCCCTCGGTATCGGCGAACCCGTCGATCACTTCGAAGGAGCGGCCCGGGTCCACGGCGGTGAACTCCCAGTACCCGGCCGAGCGCTCCCCTTCGGGCCCGGTCATGTAGTAGTGCGACCGGCCGCCGGGGGCCATGTCGTGGCGGGTGAAGGTGGCCGGCCACGTCTCCGGGCCCCAGAACTTCTCGATCTGGCGGGGGTCGGCGTAGGCGTCCCAGAGCCTCTCCACGGGCACCGGGAAATCGGAGACGACGGTCATGGTCAGGGTTTCGAGATCTTTCTCGACGGAGGTGATAGGCATGGGGACTGCCTTCCTGGATTTACTCCTCGGTGAGGAGCGCGTCGAGCCGGGAAATCCGGCCGCGCCAGATCTGCTCGTAGTGCTCCAGCAGGTCCTGTGCCCTGCGGAGTGTGGTGGGATTGCCGCGCACCAGGCGTTCGCGCCCTTGGGGGTGTTTCGTCACCAGGCCCGCTCCCTCCAACACGGCGATGTGCTTCTGCACCGCCGCGAAGGACATGTCGTACAACGCGGCCAACTGCGACACCGACGCCTCCTGCGTGAGGGTGCGCTGGACGATATCGCGCCGGGTGGCGTCCGCGAGCGCCCGGAAGATCCGGTCGATCTCCTGATCACCGAGCGCTGCCTGCCGACCTCGTTCTACAACCATTTGGTTGCACGTTAGACCTGTGGGCGGCCGCGGTCAAGGCATTACTGGGCTGATTTCTGGCTCGTCGTGATCGAGCGTGTAGTTGTGGCCTGAGGCCCACTGGTCATGGCATGCGGTGGATAGCGCCGCTTCGGGCACCAGACGAGACGCCAAGGATTGCGACCGTGCCTACCGCACGCGATAGAACGTCGCTTCCGCAGAAAGTTGGGGGTTCGTAGCCTGCGTCAGACCGTGGTCGTTCCGCGTGTCGTCGTGACGTACGGTTACTGAGTAACCATATAGTTACGCGGTAACTAGGAGGTCAGTATGTCGATCCGGAATGGGTTGTTGGCGCTGCTGAGTCAGGAGCCGATGGGGGTGTACCAGTTACGCAAGGAGTTTGAGTCGCGCACTGGGAACACCTGGCCGTTGAATATCGGCCAGGTCTACTCCACGGTGCAGCGCTTGGAGAGGGACGGCTTCGTT
>CALKWS010000400.1 GCA_938004115.1 uncultured Ruaniaceae bacterium | reverse complement strand
GACTTTAGGAGGCCATCGGCGCCCAGGCGAAGGTCATCCCGATCCGCACCGCGGTGAACAGCACGAACATCAGCCCCACGTTGTCCGGGGACATGGTCAGGAACATCGGCACCACCAGCGTCGCGGTGACGACCAGGCCGCCGCCCATGGCGCGCTTGCGGCCGATCTTGTCCGACAGCCACCC
This sequence comes from uncultured Ruaniaceae bacterium, assembly GCA_938004115.1. Taxonomy (GTDB): domain Bacteria; phylum Actinomycetota; class Actinomycetes; order Actinomycetales; family Beutenbergiaceae; genus CALKWS01. Next base: position 2,786 of record CALKWS010000400.1, on the reverse strand, counting down.
GATGATCAGGCAGGAGACCAGTTCCCCGAAGGCGGCCACGGACAGGATGGTGAGCATCTGGTTCTCGCTGATGCCGATGCCGAAGGCCGGTTCGGTGCCGTAGGCCGTGGCGAACGTGGTGACCATGTAGTACCCGCCGGTGGAGATCGGGATCAGCCCCACGCCGAGCAGGATCAGTTTCCAGTTGCGTACGAAAGCGGCCTTGACGGGCAGTTCCTTCTCGGTGTCCTGCTCGACCTCGGTGGTGAACACCGGGGTCTCCTCCACGGTGTAACGCACCCAGAAGCCGACGGCGATCAGGACTGCGGACAGCAGGAACGGGATCCGCCAGCCCCAGTCGTAGAGGAAGCCGGAGTCGTTGATGGTCAGCAGCGCGAAGACGCCCGACGCCAGCAGCGCGCCCATCGGGTTGCCCAGCTGCGGGAAGGCGCCGTACAGGCCCTTGTACCGGTTCGGCGCGTTCTCCACCGACATCAGCACCGCACCGCCCCACTCACCGCCGATGGCGATGCCCTGCAGGGCGCGCAGGACGATCAGCAGGATCGGAGCGAGCACGCCCACGGACTCATACGTCGGCAACAGCCCCACCGCGGTGGTCGCGATGCCCATCAGCAGCAGGGTCATCACCAGCGACCGTTGCCGGCCGAACCGGTCACCGACGTGGCCGAAGATGATCCCGCCGAGCGGCCGGAAGAAGAATCCGATGGCGTAGGTGGCGAAGGAGTACAGCACCCCGGTGATCGGCGCCGCCTCGGGGAAGAACAACGGCCCGAAGACCAGGGCCGCGGCCGTGGCGAAGATGTAGAAGTCGTAGAACTCGATCGACGTTCCCACGAAGGAGGCCATCCCCGCGCGCAACGCGCGCCGGTGGCTGAACGTCTGGCCGTTCCCGGACGGTCCGGGGGAAGACTGGCTACTGGATGTTCCGGTGCTCATGACGTACCGCCTTGCGAAGGAGGAGTGGTCGCGGCGCCCCGGTCACCGATCCGGGACATCGTTGTGAGCCGCGCCTGATGGTGGCAGCGAGCATACGAGCACCTGCACCGGCCCACAAGACAGGTCGGTCGCGATCGGTTCCGGTTTCCGCAGACCTGTCTGGTGAGGGTGGCAGAATCGCGGATGAAGGGCTCATGAGCCCGGGCAAGTGCTGACGAACTGTTGGGAATCCGTTCAGAAAGGTATGGGTGGATGAGCACCGACGGCGGGTACGCGCCGGACCTGGACCGCCGGCTGGTGCGCGTGCTGCAGCAGGACCCCCGGGCCAGCGTGGTGACACTGGCGCGGGCGATCCACGAACCGCGGGCGGTGGTGGGGGAGCGGCTGCGGGCGCTGATCGACTCCGGGGCCATCCGGGTGGTGGCGGCGGTGCACCCGCACTTCGCCGGGCTGCAGGTGATCGCGCACGTCTCGGTGGCCACCCGCGGACCGGTGGCCGGTGCGGCGCAGTTGGTGGCCTCCTGGCCGCAGACGGTGCTGGTGTCGATCGTGGCCGGGGTGCACGACTTCATCATGGAGGTACGGGTGCCCACCCACGCCGACATCCAGGAACTACTGGCCCGGGTGCGGCGCCACCCGGCGGTGGCCAGCACCAGCACGGTGATCTACACCGGCGTGATCAAGGGACTGCTGGAGCACGATACCTACGAGCCGCTGACGATCGACGACACCGACCGGGCGCTACTACGCGCACTGGAGAGCAACGGGCGCGCGAACTGGCAGGATCTGGCGGCGCGGGTGGGCCGGTCCCCCTCCGCGGTGCGCACCCGGGTGAACCGGATGCTGGACGCGCGGATCGTGCGCCTGGTGGTGGTCCAGGAACGGGGCCACTTCGGCAGGATGTTGACCATGGGCGTGGGGCTGACGTTGCGGTCGGAGGCGACCCGGATGCTCACCCGGTTGCGCCACGAGGAGGACGTGGAGTTCGCCGCAGCCACGATCGGACGTTTCGACGCCGTGGTCACCCTGCGCGGGGCGAGCCCGGTGGATTTGGATGCGTCCCTGGAACGGTTGCGGTCCTATCCGGAGGTCACCGCCGTGGAGGCGTGGGCACACCTGCGGTCGGTGAAGGAGGACTACACCAGCCCGTTGTGAGGGCTGCACCAGTCCGCTGTGAGGACTACACCAACTCGCAGGGCCGCGGCGTCGCGCTCACTGGCCGCCGGTGAGGAACTCCCCGGCGGGTCCGCTGGGCGTGGCCTGGTCGTTGGCCCACACCGACAGGATCTCGTACCCCACGTGGGCGGCGGCGATCCCGGTGATCTCGGCGTGGTCGTAGGCCGGGGCCACCTCCACGATCTCCGCACCCACCAGGTTCAGGCCCTGCAGGCCGCGGATGGTGTTGAGCAGTTCCCGGCTGGTCATCCCGCCGGCTTCCGGGGTACCGGTGCCCGGCGCGGCCGAGGGGTCCAGCACGTCGATGTCCACCGACAGGTATACCGGCGCGTCGCCCAACCGGCGGCGCATCCGCTCCACCACCGCGGCGACCGAGGTGAACTCGTACTCATCGGACCGGATGATCTGGAAGCCCAGCACGTCGTCGTCGGTGAGGTCCTCGGCCCCGTACAGCGGGCCGCGGATACCGATGTGCATGCACCGGCTCAGGTCGAGCAGACCCTCCTCGCTGGCCCGCCGGAACGGGGTGCCGTGGGTGTAGGGGGCGCCCATGTAGGTGTCCCAGGTGTCCAGGTGGGCGTCCAGGTGCAACACGGCGATCTCGCCGTGGGTGCGGTGCACGGAGCGCAGGTTGGGCAGAGATCGGAAGAGCACACGTCTGAACTCCAGTCACA
>CALKWS010000399.1 GCA_938004115.1 uncultured Ruaniaceae bacterium | reverse complement strand
GGCCTGCAGCCGGCGCCGCTCGAAGACCAGGGGATCGAACGGGGCGAGCAGCGCCCGGCCGTTCACCGTTCGCGGCACCGGCACCTCGGTGTGCTTGTACAGCGGAACCGGCCAGTGCGGCACATGCACCGGTTCGATCGCGCCGGTGGCGACCAGTGCCTCGATCGCCGTCCTCGTGGCGGCCACGGGCAGGCGGAAGTAGTCGGCCAGGCAGGTGGCGCTGCCGATGCCGTGGGCACGGGCGGCGATCGCCACCAGTTCGGTGATCGCCTCCTGCTGGGGCGGCGCCTCCTCGGACCATCCCGGTGCCGGCAGGACACGGGACGGCAGGTCGTAGGCACGCTCGAACTGCGCGGTGCGGTGGGCGACGGCCAACTCCCCCGCCCCGAAGGCAGCCTCCAGCAGTTGTTTGGCCACCGTCCAGTTCCAGCCCCAGTGTTCCTTCGGGGGGCGGGCGTGACCCAGGTCGGCGTGCACCTGGGCCGCGGTCAGCGGGCCATGATCGGTGATCAGCGCCAGGATCTGCTCGAACAAGCCGGGGTGGGCCTCCCGCAGTGCCCGCAGGCGCTGTTGCCTGCGCGGCTGGGCCATCCGCCACCGGAGCAACCGGTACGTGGCAGGAGGCACCAGCGACGCCTCGTGGGCCCAGCACTCCACCAGCCGCCGGGGCCGGGCCGGGGTCCCGCGGGTGGCGCGGTCCACCAGGGCGGTGTCGTAGGGACCCAGCCTGGCCTGCAGCGGCAGCAGGTGGGCGCGGGCGAGCACGTTGACCGAGTCGATCTGGAGCAACCCGACCCGGTCGATCACCGATTGCAGGTGCCGCATGGTGACCGCGCCGGCGGGCCTGGCCTGCGCCGGTGCGCCGGCCAGGCCCTGGGCGCTGATGGCGAGCCTGCGTGCCTGGGCCCCGCTGAGCCGGCGGACGCTGCCGCGCAGGCTCGGGGCCTTCAGTTCAGATGTGCTCACCAGTTCGGACGTGCCCGCAGGGTCAGACCGTGACGGTCGATTCGATGGGCTGGGCGGTGTAGTTCAGCCGGATCACGCCGTAGGTCCAGCCGTGCCGGTGGTAGACCACGCAGGGCTGGCGGGTCTCCTCGTCGATGAACAGGTAGAAGGGGTGACCCACCAGTTCCATCTCGGTGAGCGCCTGGTCCACGCTCATCGGCTCGGTCTCGTGCACCTTCTGCCGGATGATCACCGGGGAGTCACCCAGCTGCTCCTCCACCGCTACGCCGGGTTCGGAGGGAGGTGCGGGCTGCCCGGATGCGGACTCCTGCGGCTGTCCGTCATCGGCAGGCCGGCCGCCGGGTAGGCCGTCGGCCGCCGCGGATCCATGCTCGGGGAGCAGTTCCGCCGGCACCACCTCGGGCAGGTCGCGCACGCTGGGCCTGCCCTTGTGGTTCTTGCGTCGGTCGCGCGCCCGGCGGAGCCGTTCCATCAACTTCCCGCTCGCCAGGTCCAGCGCGGCATACCTGTCCTGCGCACTGGCCTCGGCCCGGACCACCGGACCCTTCGCCTTCACCGTCAGTTCCACCCGTTCAGCCTTGTCCGCAAGGCGCGGGTTACGTTCGTGCGTCACCTCCACATCGACCCGTTGGGCATAGGGCGACAGTTGGCTGACCTTTGCCAACTTCTCCTCCGCATGTCTGCGGAAGCGGTCCTGTACCTCGGTGTGGCGACTGACGACGACGATTTCCATGACGACCTCCGGTGTCAAGAAAGGTTCGGGATCAGCGCAGCGATCCCGGCTGGTGGTAGTGCTGCCGCTGGCTCAGATCCAGCAGCGTCGGTGGAACCTCATCACCCCCTTCGGTCGCTCGCACGATCGGCGTTCCATACCTCGACGCTACTGTGCCGCGACCGCTTTGCCTACCGGAACACGACATCCGCCACGGACCAGATCGCGCACCCCGCCGGCGGGGTCCGCGGCCGCCCGCGGCAGCGTGCGCCCCCGGCCCCGCAGCGCACCCGCCGTGGATCGTTCACCTCCAGATGGTGCTGCCCGGTGAGGGGGTGGCGGCCAGCACCACGGCACCGAGAACCCGCGCGCCGCGGGCCTCGAGCACCCGCCGGCAGGCCGCCAACGTCGCCCCGGTGGTGACCACGTCGTCGACCAGCAGCACCGGCCCCCGGACCGCCCGCCGCACGGCCCTGCCCGGGCGCAGCCGCACGCGCCTGGCGGCGGTCCGCTGACTGGCGCCGAGGCGATGTAAGGAGCCGTCGGGGGTACGCAGCACGTCGGCGACGTGCACCGGGGGCACGGCCCCGGGCGCCGCCCCGCTCGACTGGTCCAGGCCGGTGGCGACGGCACGGGCCAGGTCCGCCACCACGAGTTGCCGCCGCAAGCGGCGACGCCAGCCCGAGGGGGCGGGCACCAGGGTCAGGCCCTCCGGCCCCTGCGCGCCGGCCAGCAGCGGAACCACCTGGCGGGCGATGTGCCCGCCCACGTCGGTGAAGAACGGCCCCAGGTCGGCCCGGCCGTGGTTCTTCCACTGCACGATCATGCGGCGCGCGCCGCCGCGGTAGGCCGTCAGCGCCCACACCGGTAGCGCCGGTCGTGGCGGGTGCTCCTGGGCGGCCAGGGACACGGTCTCGTCCTCGCAGCGGCGCAGCGGGCCCCGCCAGAGCGCCCGGCAGGAGGGACAGATGCCCACGTCCCAGCGGCCGCACCCGGCGCACCCGACCGGCAGCAGCAGCGAGATCAGGTCGGCGCCGATCTCCCGCACTCCGGATACGTGCCGGGCGGAGCGGAGTCGATCGAGCGGGCGCGGCATCCGGTCAGGGTGGCGGCTACGGACACCCGGCAGTGGCCGGGCCGTCACCGTCTGTGGACGGTGGCTCCTGTGCCCGTCCTTGTGGACGGCGGCCGGCCCGCGATCCGGGACGACGGCGGGCGCGCGCCGCCGGAACGCGCTCAGCCCGGGAACGTCGGGAGGGCTACATCCCCCGCCACCCGCCGCCAGCCCAGCCCGCTGCGGGCGTACAGGTCGCCGTCGGCGGTGACGGCGTACAGTTCCCGGTCCCCGCGGGCCGAGGCGATGTCCACCGCGTCCGGGACCGTGGGCAGTTGCTGCATCCGGCCACCCACAGGACTGAGGTGCACCGTGGTGGTGGTGCCGGACCTGCCGAGCACCGCCAGGTGCTGCTCGTCCACCCACACCACGGCGGAGGCCTCAACGAGCTGCGGCAACACCTGCACCCCCTGGCCCAGACGCTGCGGTACCCCGGCGGCGTCGCGGACCACGGCGTGCACCTCCACCGCGATCGCCCCGTCGATGTCCACCACCATCGCCACCCGGGCGCCTTCCCGGCTCACCCGCAGCGCGAGCAGTTCACCGCCGTCGAGCACCTCCGCGGCCACCGGTTGGATCTCCCCGGTGGCCCGCACCGCGAGCAACTCACCGGCGTTCTGACGTGCGCCGGTCCAGATCCACCCGTGGCGGTCATAACTGGGATCCGCCAGGTCCGGCAACTGGGCGAGCACCACCGGGTCGGGCCCCCCGGAGGTGGGCACGATCGTGAGGTCGTCGGAGCCGGAGAGCATGACGGCGGGTTCGTCGCCGTACCCGAGCGCGAGCGCCCGCGGGTCCCACTCCTGCAGCGGCACGGCATCGTCCAAGGTGCTGATCGGGTCGGTGGCCAGGCTGGTGAAGGTGCCCAGGGTGTAGTCGGTGGTATCCAGTACCACCGGCGTGCGACCCACCGGCGGGTCGGAGCCGACCTCCAGTCCGGGTACCGGGGAGTCCCACTCGACCCCGTCGACGGTGATCTCCACCCGTTGCACCTGGGGCAGTCCGAGCAGGGTCTGCTCGATCTGGGCGCGGATGAGTTGTCGGGCGGTGGCGTCGGCCTGGAACGCCTGATCGGTCAGGTCCACCTGCGCGGTACCCCCGGAGGCGGTGACCGCACCGAAACTCAGGGACGTATCGGCCGGGATCGCGCTGAAAACCGCGCCGTCCAGCCAGTCCACCGGCCCGGCGAGCAGGCCGCGCATCGCCGCCGTCGGGGCGTTGCGCTGGGGGTACCAGCGGGTGTCCGGCACGAGCATGGTGGCATCGGGGCTGAGGAAGTACAGCGGGATCTGCCGGTACTGGGAGCCGAAGATGACCTCGGAGACCAGCACGCCGTCGTCCAGGTCGACGATGCGCCACTGTCCCCCCTGGCTCTGGCCGAGATCGAACTGGAAGGTACTGCTCGCCCCGGCCGGTGCTGGGGTGTAGACGCCGATGTCATCGACCGTGCCGGAGATCGTCACGGTCACCTCGACGGTGCCGTCCTCGGTCTCCTCCACCACGACCGGGTGCTCACCGGAGTAGATGGTCACCTGCGCCCCCGGGTTCCACACCTCGGCGGTGGCATCGGTGAGGTAGCTGCGGGCGACGCCGAAGTCGTCGGTGGTGCCGGCCGCGGAGCCGTTCAGGAAGCCCCGCACGATCTGCTCCGGGGAGTCGCCCGGCTGGGGCTCCTCGGCCACCAGGGAAATCGCTTCCGGTTCCGGGGCGCCCTCGATACCGCGATGCACCGGCCCGGCCTCGGGGAAGGAGACGCACCCGGTCAGGACCGCGATCGCCATCAGCAGCACCAGCAGCCGCTTCATCGGGTCACCTCCACGTCCGGCTCCTCCAGGTCCGGCACCGTGGCCGGCCCTGCCGGGTCCTGCGCGGTGTGCTGCGGGGCGGGCTCCGGAGCGTCGCGGGCGGGTACCAGCGGCAGCGGATGGTCGGTGACGGTCAGTCCGGCGCGACGAGGGATGGTGAGGCGGAAGCTGGCTCCGCCCCCGGGGGTGCCCCAGGCCTCCAGGGTCCCGCCGTGCAGCCGGGCGTCCTCCAGGGAGATCGCCAGGCCGAGTCCCGTGCCGCCCAGGGTGCGGGTGCGGGAGGGGTCGGCGCGCCAGAACCGGTCGAACAGCCGCTCCGCCTGCGGTGCGGTCATCCCGATGCCCCGGTCCCGCACCACCACCGAGACGGCCACGTCGTCGGCCCCGACCCGCACATCGATCGGTTGGCCCTCGCCGTGCTCGATCGCGTTCACCAGCAGGTTGCGCACGATCCGTTCCACGCGCCGTCGATCCAGGGAGGCCCGGCAGTCCCGCTGCGGGAGGTCGACCCGCAGATGCGACTGGCTGTCCTGGACCACCGGTTCGATGGCCGACACCACGTCCTGCACCACGTCCCGGATGTCGATGTCCTCCACCTCGAGCATCGCCGAGCCGGCGTCGAACCGGGAGATCTCCAGCAGGTCGGCCAGCAGTTCCTCGAACCGGTCCACTTGCGTCTTGAGCAGTTCCACCGAGCGCCGGTGGGCCGCGTCGAACTCCTCCCGCTCGGCGTGCAGGACCTCAGCGGCCATCCGGATGGTCGTCAGCGGGGTGCGTAGCTCGTGGGAGACGTCGGAGACGAACCGCTGCTGCATCCGGGACAGTTCGGCCAGGCGCTCGATCTGGTCCTGCAGGCTGTGCGCCATGTCGTTGAACGCCGAGCCGAGCACCGCCAGCTCATCGTGCCCGCGGACCTGCATCCGTTCGGTCAGTTGACCTTCCGCCAGCCGGCTGGCGGTGCGGGCGGCGGACTGCACCGGGTCCAGGACCTGGCGCGCGAGGTACCAGGCCATCACCACCAGCATCACCACCAGTCCCACGGCGCCGATCACCAGCACCTGCTGCAGCACGTCCAGGGTCTGCGCCTCGGTGGCCAGGGAGTAGATGAAGTAGATCTCGTGCTCCCCCACGATCGGCAGCGTGACGGTGGACCCCACCGCGATCCCCGGCACGGTGGTGTCGGCCGTCGTGGAGGGCAAAGCCACCGACTGCCACTGCTGGAAGGACTCGGCCCGTACCTGTTCACGCAGTTCCGGCTCGATCCGTTCCGCGAGCGCACGGTCGGTGGCGGGCAACAACAGGTCCGACGGGGCCTGGGAGGCCGGGGATCGCATGATCAGCACCCCGACGTTGCCGACGGCATCCTCCTGCAGGGACCGGACGACGTCGTTCGCCACGTCCTGCACATCCTGGACGTTGGCGGCGATCTGGGAGTCGAAGCGCTCCTGTGCCTCCTCGGTGCGCGCCGCGGCGTCGGTGAGCACCTGGTCCCGGCGGTCCTCGAACAACCCGTCGCGGACCTGCCCGGACAGCAGCGCGCCGAGCAGTCCCACACCCAGCACGCCCACCACCACGGTGGTGGTCATCACCCGCACCCGCAGCGAACTGCGCCATACCCGGAACAGCGCGCGCAGCGGTCGTGGCAGGCGAGCGGTTCCGGGCTGCCCGGTCTGCGGACCGGTGCTGGTGGCGGTCGCTTCGTCCATCGGCTGTCTCACTGCGGACTGTGTGGTTCCGGGCTCCTCAGGACGGTGTTCCGGCGCGGTAACCCACCCCCCGGACGGTGACCACGACCTGCGGGTGCTCCGGATCCTTCTCCACCTTGGCGCGCAGCCGCTGCACGTGGACGTTCACCAGGCGGGTGTCGGCCTGGTGGCGGTAGCCCCAGACCTGTTCCAGCAGCACCTCGCGGGAGAACACCTGCCAGGGCTTGCGGGCGAGAGCCACTAACAGGTCGAACTCCAGCGGGGTCAGGCTGATGGCCTCATCCCCGCGCAGGACCCGGTGCCCGGGCACGTCGATCACCAGGTCGCCGATCTGCAGGTGCTCCGACCCGTTGCTGTCCTGTCGCCGCAACCTGGCCCGGACGCGGGCCACCAGTTCCTTGGGCTTGAAGGGTTTGGGGATGTAGTCGTCGGCGCCGGCCTCCAGACCCTGGACCACATCGGCCGTGTCGCTCTTGGCGGTCAGCATCACGATCGGGACACCCGATTCCTCACGGATCCGGCGACAGATCTCGATCCCGTCCATGCCCGGCAGCATCAGATCCAGCAGCACCAGGTCCGGGTTGGTGGAGCGGAACGTCTCCAGTGCTGCCGCACCGTCGCCCACGGTTTCCGTGACGAACCCCTCGGAGTGCAGGACGATGCCGATCATCTCCGCTAGTGCGGCATCGTCGTCTACAACCAGAACACGCGCTTCCATCCCGCCATTGTCCCATTGTCCGGGAGGATCCGGGTGGCAGACGTGTCGTGCAAAGATGGCGGGGAGGAACGAGTCAGGGAGGTAGGGGCGATGAGCGAGCAGAACGATCACGATGCGCAGCCGGGTGCACAGGGGCCTGGTGGGGACGCCGCTCAGCCGAGTGCGGGCCATGACGGCCAGCAGCCCAGGTACCCCCAGCAACCCGGCTACCCCCAGCAACCCGGCCAGCCACAGCAACCCGGCTACCCCCAGCCCGGCGGCGGTTACGGCCAGCAACCACCCCAGCCCGGCGCAGGCTACGGCCAACAACCACCCCAGCCCGGCGCGGGCTACGGCCAGTACGGCCCGGGCGATCCCTGGGCCTCCCAGCCCGCCGCCCCGGTGGCGCAACCCGGCACCATCCCGCTGCGCGCCTTGAGCCTGGGCGAGATCTACGACGGTGCCTTCCGGTCGATCCGGGCGAACCTGCCGGTGATGCTCGGCCTCTCGGCGATCGTGGTGCTGGTGCTGGGCGTCGTGGAGGGCCTGACCACCTACGGCGCGTTCGAGGACTTCAATCGGCTGCTGGGCCGCCTGGACCCGGCCGAGGACCCCGAGGCGTTCCTGGAGGCGCTCACCTCATCCGGCTCCTCCTTCCTGCTCAGTAGCGGGGTGTCCACGCTCATCTCGTTCCTGGGCACCACGATCCTGACCGGTCTGCTCATCCACGCGGTGAGCCAGGCGGTGATCGGCCGGCAGACGTCCATCGGCCAGGTGTGGACCGAGGTGCGACCGCAGATCCTGCGGCTGCTGCTGCTCACCATCGTCATCGGCCTGCTGCTGACCGCCGTCGGAGTGGCCGCCGTGGTGATCCTGGCCCTCACCCTGGTCTCCGGGTCCACCGCCCTGGTGCTGCTCGGCGTACTCCTCGCGTTGGTGACCGTGCTGGTCGGCATCCCGGTGGTGCTGACCTTCACCGTGCTCGCCACCCCGGCGCTGATCTTGGAGCGCGCCACGATCGGCACCGCCCTGAGCCGCGGATTCACCCTCGCCCGGCGGTCCTTCTGGCGGGTGCTGGGCATCTACCTGCTCACCGTGGTCCTGGTGGGCATCGTCAGCACGGCGATCACCTGGCCCTTCGGGCAGGTCGCGCTGATCTTCGAGACCGGCCCGGGCGCGTTCGTGCTCACCCTCCTGGGCGGCGTGGTGGCCAACTGGATCACCATCCCGATCCTGGCGGCCGTGGTGGCACTGCTGTACATCGACATCCGCATCCGCACCGAGGGCTTGGACGCCGAACTGGCACGAGCGGCCCAGGAGTCCTGATGGTCGGACCGCAGTCGATGGGCCCGCCCCTGGACCCATCCGCGGACGAGGCGCGCCGGTGGGCGCAGGAGGAGTTGGCCAAGGCCATCTACAACCAGGGCCCCACCCTGCTGGAGCGGTTCGTGGCGTGGCTGGAGCGGATCTGGGAACAACTGCTGTCCATCGACGGCGCCGGGGCGGTCCTGCTGCCGGTGGTGGTGCTGGTGCTGGTGGGCCTGATCATCGCGGCCGCGATGCTGCTGGGCGGGCCGGTACGGCGACGTCGGCTGCAGCAGGCGCCGTCGAGCATGCAGGTGCTCGACGGCGACGACCGGGGTGCGCGCAGGTTGCGCGCCGCAGCGGATGAGGCAGCCGCTGCCGGCGACTACGGCCTGGCGGTGCTGGAACGGTTCCGCGCGCTGATCCGCGGGTTGGACGAGCGCGGGATCCTCGCCGACCGCCGGGGACGCACGGCCCGCGAGGCCGCGGCCAGTGCCGGGGCGGCATTTCCGGAGCACACCGGGGACCTGGTGCGGGCCGGGGAACTGTTCGACGCGGTGTGCTACGGGGACGCGCAACCGGGTGCGGCCGAGCACGGTTGGCTGCGCGCCCTCGATGAGCGGATCGCCGGCTCCCGGCCCACGTCCGACGGCGAGGTCCGGCACGCCGAGGGGTGGTCGGTCTCGCAGTGAGTACCACGACCATCGCGGCGCCGGCGGTCGACGACGGGACCCGGGCCGGGCGCACGCGCACGACGCTGTTGTGGGTACTGGGCGTGACCGCTGCCCTGGCGATCATCGTGCTGCTGGCCTGGTTCGGCCCGTCGGCACCCTCGGATGACCCCTTCGCGCCGGACAACCCCGAGGACCGGGGCGCACGGGCGGCCGGCCAGATCCTGCAGGACCAGGGCGTGCAGGTCTCCTACGTGCGCACCACGTCGGCCGCGCTGGCCAGCGTCCGGGCGGAGGGCACGTTGCTGATCGTCAACCCGCACACGCTGCGCCCGGAGCAGCGGGAGGCGCTCGCCGACGTTCCCGGGCGGATCGTGCTGGCCGGGGTGGGCCGGGACCTGGCGGGGCTGACCGACCGGGTCGCGTTCGAACCGGGCGGCGCCCCCGGACCGCACGCCGCGAACTGCACCGACCCGCACGCCCAGGCGGCGGGCGAGATCGTCGCCGGCGCTCCGCAGCTCACCTCCCGGCACCCCGAGGTGCAGGTGTGCTTCGGTGACGACGCCGGAACCGGCCGGTACGCCACCTGGAGCCAGGACGGGACCTCCTGGCAGGTGCTCAGCACCCCGGAACTGCTGACGAACCGGACCCTGGCCGAGGCGGGGAACGCTGCCCTGGTGCTGCGGTCCCTGGGCCAGGAACCGCACCTGACCTGGTACCTGCCGGACCCCGCCGACGACTACGGCATCGCCGACGACGCCGTGACCACCACCCTGCCCCTGCTCCGCCCGCCGGTGCTGGCGCTGCTCGCGGCGCTGGCGGCGGCGGTGATGTACTGGCGCGGGCGGCGGCTGGGACCGGTGGTCCGCGAACCCCTGCCGGTGGTGGTCAAGGCCACCGAGACCACCCGCGGACGGGGCCGGCTGTACCGCCGGCACGGCACCCACGCCCATGCCGGGGCGGCACTACGCGCCGGGACGGTCGCCCGACTGGCCGGACCGCTGGGTCTGACCCGCTGGTCCGGGCAGGAGGAGGTGGTCGGTGCGATCTGCCGGGCCACCGGACGCCCGGCGGAGCACGTGGAGTCACTGCTGTACGGCCCGCCGCCGCACGATGATGCTTCTTTGACCGCCCTGGCACAGGGACTGCAGACGATGGAGAGCGAGGTTCATCCGCGATGACCAACCACCCGGCCCCACCACCACCTCCCCCGGACCAGGCCGCTGCCACCGACCTGCGGGCACCGGGCCATGAGCAGCCATCGCCCACGCGTGCGGCGTTGGCGGCGCTACGCGAGGAGGTCGGTAAGGCGGTCGTGGGCCAGCACGCCACCATCACCGGGTTGGTGATCGGGTTGCTGTGCCGCGGTCATGTGCTGCTCGAGGGCGTCCCCGGGGTGGCCAAGACGTTGCTGGTGCGCGCGCTCGGCGCCGGGTTGGACCTGGAGATGAAACGCGTGCAGTTCACCCCGGACCTGATGCCCGGGGACATCACCGGGTCGTTGGTGTACGACGCGCGCACCGCGGAGTTCTCCTTCCGGGAGGGTCCGGTGTTCACCAACCTGCTGCTGGCCGATGAGATCAACCGCACCCCGCCCAAGACCCAGGCCTCGCTGCTGGAGGCGATGGAGGAACGCCAGGTCACCGTGGAGGGGGACGCCCGCCACCTACCGGAACCGTTCATGGTGATCGCCACCCAGAACCCCGTGGAGTACGAGGGCACCTACCCGCTGCCCGAGGCCCAGCTGGACCGGTTCCTGCTGAAACTGCTGCTGCCGCTGCCCGAACGCGCCGAGGAGGTGGAGGTGCTCTACCGGCACGCGCACGACTTCGACCCCCGGGACCTGGCCGCGGCCGGCCTGCGGGCGGTGGCCGACGCCGAGTCGCTGGCCCGCGGCCGGGCCGAGGTGAAGCAGGTACAGGTCGGCCCGGAAGTACTCGGGTACATCGTGGACCTGTGCCGGGCTACCCGGACCTCGCCGTCGTTGGCGCTGGGCGTCTCCCCCCGGGGTGCCACCGCGCTGCTGGCCACCGCCCGGGCGTGGGCCTGGCTGTCCGGACGTACCTACGTCTCCCCCGATGACGTCAAGGCCCTGGCTCACCCGACGCTGCGCCACCGGGTGCAACTGCGCGCGGAGGCCGAGCTGGAGGGTGTCAGCGCCGAGTCCGTGTTGGACGGGGTGCTGGCCTCGGTGCCGGTACCGCGCTGATGGCGCTGACCGGCCGGGCGGTGGGGCTCCTCGCCCTGGGCATCGTCCCGGTGCTGCTGGTGCCGCGCTGGGTGACCGTGGCCACCTGGGCGGTGCTCTGGGCGGGAGGGCTGACGGTGGACGCCGCGCGCGCGGTCCCGGTCCGGGCCGTGCAGGTGCGCCGGGCCCCGATACCGGCGTTGCGGCACGGGCAGCGCACCGAGAGCCACCTGCAGGTGTTCAACACCGCCTCCCGGGTGCTGCGCGCCGTCGTGCGTGATGCCTGGCAGCCCAGCGCGGGTACCGGGCCGAACCGGCACCGGCTCCGGGTGCCGCCGGAGGAGTTGCGCCGGGTACGCACCGAACTGCATCCCTGGAGGCGCGGGGAGATCCACGCCGCCGGGGTCACGGTACGTTCCTTCGGCCCGTTCGGGTTGCTCGCCCGGCAGGACACGGTGGAGGTTCCCGGGATGCTCCGGGTGCTACCGGAGTTCTCCTCCCGCCGGCACCTGCCCTCCCGGTTGGCCCGGTTGCGGGAGATGGACGGGCGCACGGCGGTGCACGTGCGCGGCCAGGGCACCGAGTTCGACTCCCTGCGCGAGTACGTGATCGGCGACGACGTGCGCGCGATCGACTGGCGCGCCAGCGCCCGCCGGGCCGATGTGGTGGTGCGCACCTGGCGGCCCGAACGGGACCGGCGGGTGCTGATCGTGCTGGACACCTCGCGCCTGGCCGCCGCCCGGCTGGGCCCGGCGCCGCGGCTGGAGGCCGGTATCGAGGCCGCGTTGCTGTTGTCCGCCCTGGCCACCAGGGCCGGGGACCGCGTGGACCTGGTGGCGGTGGACCGTACGGTGCGCGCCCGCGTGCGGGGCGTGCAGGGCGCGGCGCTGATGTCCACTATGGCGCGGGCCCTGGCCCCGGTGGAGGCGGAACTGGTGGAACCGGACTGGGCGTTGGTGGCCCGGGAGGTGCGCGAGCGGCTCAGCCAACGGGCGCTGGTGGTGTTCCTGACCGCGCTGGAACCGGGTGCGGTGGAATCGGGGCTGATCTCCGTGGCGGCGACCGTCGGACGCGATCACCAGGTGATGCTCGCCTCGGCCGAGGACCCCGAGGAGCACCGGATGCGCCGGCAGCGCGGCTCGACCGCCGAACTGTTCGACGCCGCCGCGGCCGAACGGGCCGAACTGGAGCGCGCGGCGCTGGCCGAGCGGCTCATCCGCACCGGCGCCAGGGTGGTGCGACGCGGGCCGCAGGAACTGGCACCGGCGGTGGCGGACTCCTACCTGGCGTTGAAGGCCGCCGGGCAGCTCTGAGGGCACGTCGGAGCCGCCGGGCGGCTCTGAGGGCGCGCCCGCCGGGCTGCGGCGATGCGGCTCACGCCGCGGTGGCCACCGTGTCGTCGACGAGTTCGGCGCGCAGGTCCCCGGTCTCCCCGTCACGGACCGCGCGGCGGCCGAGGGTCAGCGTGTACACCCAGTACCCGGCCAGCACGGTCGCGCCGATCGCGATCTTCACCCCGGTGGGCAGTGCGGAGGGGGTGACGAACCCCTCCACCACACCGCTGACCCCCAGCACCACCACCAACCCGAGGGCCACGGTCACCAGCGCCCGCCCTTCCTCGGCGAGCGCCCGCGCCCGGGTGCGCGGACCGGGGTCGATCCAGCTCCAGAACAACTTCAGCCCGGTGCCCACGGCGATGAACACCGCGGTCAGTTCCATCAACCCGTGCGGCAGGATCAGCCCGAAGAACTCCCCGAGCCCGTCGTGTTCGGCCATGATCGCCCCGGCCGCGCCGACGTTCAGCGCGTTCAGCACCAGCACGTACACCGGGAAGATGCCGGTGATGCCCAGACCGATGGACTGGGCCGCGATCCAGGCGTTGTTGGTCCACACCTGGGCGGCGAAGTCCGGCGCCGGGTAGTTGGAGTAGTACGCGGCGAAGGCCTCCTCGGCGTACCGCCGGCGCATGCTCGGCGACCCCGCCTCGGCCATCGCCTCCGGCACCGAGAGCATCCACCAGGCCTGCACCACCCCGAGGATCACGAACACCGCGCCGGCGGCCACGGTCCACCATCGCACCCGGTAGAAGGCGGCCGGCAGGGAGATCGCCACGAACCGCACCGCATCGGCCAGGGAGAGTTCATGACCCCCGGTGATCGCACCGCGCCCCCGGGCCAGCAGCGCCGACAACCGGGATATCAGCGCCGGGTCCGGGACCGCGGTGCGCATCTGGGACAGGTGCGTGGCGGTGGTCTGGTAGTGGCTGATGAGTTCATCCACCTCGGCCTCGCGCAGCCGACGACGGCGGAGCAACTGCCGTAACCGGCTCCAGCGGGGCGCGTTCAGCGCGACGAAGGCGTCCAGATCCACACCGGCTACCCTGCCATACGTGACCTCGGCCAATCCCTACGGCACCGGCTCCGCCAGCCCACCGGCTCGCCCCGCCACGTCGTCCGCCTCAGGGCCACCCGGCGCGGAGCTGCCCGGCGCGGGGCCGCCGCGTACCGCCACGCCGCGCCCGGCCGCCCAGCGGGCCCGGGTGCCGGGCACCGGCACCGACAACCAGGTCATCACCGGGGAGGCGGTCGCGCTGGACCTGGCACCGGCCTCCGCGCTGAGCCGGCTGATGTCCGGGGTGATCGACCTGATCCTCTACGCCAGCACGGGTGCGGCGGTGCTGATCCTGGCCACCGGGTTCGCGGCCAACGACGCGCAGCTGAACACGATGGCGATCGTCGCGTTCGCCCTGACGATGGTGGTGCTGCCCACCGCGGTGGAGACCCTGACGCGCGGGCTGTCCGCAGGGCGGCTGGCGGTGGGCCTGCGCATCGTGCGGGACGACGGCGGGCCGGTCCAGTTCCGGCAGGCGCTGATCCGGGCGCTGGCCGGGATCGGGGAGATCTGGTTGTCCCTGGGGGCGGTGGCGCTGATCACCTCGATCATCCACCCGCGCGGCAAACGCCTGGGCGACCTGGTGGCGGGCACCTACTCCTTGCGGGTGCGGGAGAGTGAGACCGCCCGCGCACCGTTACTGATGCCCGCGGAGTTGCGCCCGTGGGCCGAGATCGTGGACCTGGGGCGGATACCCGACGCCCTGGCGCTGCAGGCCCGGGTGTACCTGTCCCGCACCGGGGACCTGCACCCCCTGGTGCGCGCCGACGTGGGGCGCCGGTTCGCCGCGGCGCTGGAGTCGTACGTCTCCCCGCCGCCACCGTGGGGCACCGACCCGGAGCGGTTCGTGGCCGCTGTGCTGGTCACGCGCCGGGACCGGGCCTACCTCTCCGGTGTGGCCGCCGCCCGGCGGGAGCAGGAGGAGGCCGACCGGGTGCGCGCCCTGCCGTTCCAGATCCACGAGCACCCCTGAGCCGGCCGGCCCGCACTCCCTCGTCCGGCACAGCCCGGCGCGTCAGTAGCGGTAGTGCTCGGGCTTGTAGGGACCGGCCACGTCCACGTCGATGTACTCGGCCTGCTCCTTGGTCAGCTCGGTCAACTCGGCGCCCAGGGCTTCCAGGTGCAACCGGGCGACCTTCTCGTCGAGTTCCTTGGGCAGCACGTGCACACCCAGTTCGTACTCCCGTGCCGGGTCGGCCAGGTCCATCTGGGCCATCACCTGGTTGGTGAACGAGGCGCTCATCACGAACGAGGGGTGCCCGGTGGCGTTGCCGAGGTTGAGCAACCGGCCCTCGGACAGCACGATCACCGACTTACCGGGCTCATCGCCGTCGGCGGTGAAGGTGTACTCGTGCACCTGCGGTTTGATCTCGGTGCGCTCCACCCC
This sequence comes from uncultured Ruaniaceae bacterium, assembly GCA_938004115.1. Lineage (GTDB taxonomy): Bacteria > Actinomycetota > Actinomycetes > Actinomycetales > Beutenbergiaceae > CALKWS01. The sequence continues at coordinate 7,069 of CALKWS010000399.1, read as the reverse complement.
GGGCAGCGCGGCCAGGCCGGCGACGTCGATCTCGTTGTCGAAGTGGCCCACGTTGCCCACCACGGCCTTGTCCTTCATCCGGCTGAGGTGTTCGGCGGTGATGACGTTGAAGTTGCCGGTGGCGGTGATGAAGAAGTCCGCGGAGTCCACCACGTCGTCCATGCGCACCACCTGGTAACCGTCCATCGCCGCCTGCATGGCGCAGATCGGGTCGATCTCGGTGACGAGCACCCGAGCGCCCTGCCCGCGCAGCGCCTCGGCTGCTCCCTTGCCCACGTCGCCGTACCCGCAGACCACGGCGACCTTGCCGCCGATGAGGATGTCGGTGGCCCGGTTCAACCCGTCCGGCAGGGAGTGCCGGATGCCGTAGCGGTTGTCGAACTTGGACTTGGTGACCGCGTCGTTGACGTTGATCGCCGGGAACAGCAACTCCCCGGCGTTGTGCAACTGGACGAGGCGGGTGACCCCGGTGGTGGTCTCCTCACTGACTCCGCGGATGCCCTCGGCGGCCCGGGTCCACCGGGTCGGGTCGGTCGCGAAGGTGGCGCGCAACTGGGCCAGGAACGCCAGTTTCTCCTCGGAGTAGCCGGCATCGCCGGGTTCGGGATCCAGCGGCACCGATCCGGCGCGCTCGGCCTTGACCCCCTCGTGCAGCAGCAGGGTGGCGTCCCCGCCGTCGTCCAGGATCAAGGTCGGTCCATCGTGGCCCGGCCAGGTGAACGTCTCATCGAGCGCCTGCCAGTACTCCGGCAGCGTCTCCCCCTTCCAGGCGAACACCGGCACACCCTGGGGGTCCTCGGGGGTGCCGTGCGGGCCGACGACGACGGCGGCGGCCGCCTCGTCCTGGGTGGAGAAGATGTTGCACGAGGCCCACCGCACCTGCGCGCCCAGCGCGGTGAGCGTCTCGATCAGCACGGCGGTCTGCACGGTCATGTGCAGGGAGCCGGTGATGCGCTGCCCGGCCAGCGGCTGGTCGGGGCCGAACTCCTCGCGCAGCGCCATCAGGCCGGGCATCTCGTGCTCGGCCAGGCGGATCTGGTGGCGGCCCGCTTCGGCCAGGCTCAGGTCGCGGACCTTGTACTGCCCGGGCTTCTCATCAAAACTCATGCCACCGAGCCTATCGGCGCCGCGCGGCACTACGCCCGTCGAGTCCGTGCGGATACGACGCCCGATGTACACCTGGTGAGACCAGTTCCCGCCCGCCGCGTCGGAGCCGCGCCGGGCGTTACGGTGCTGGTATGAGTCAGTTCGATGCGATCACCGCCGAGCACCTGCGCGCGGTGGGCGGCGTGAAATGGGGTTTGCACCCGGAGGCGATCGGGGCGTTCATCGCCGAGATGGACTTCGGGGTCGCCGAACCGATCACCGCGGCGCTGCACCAGGCGGTGCAACTGGGCGCGTTCGGCTACCTCGCCCCCCAGCCGGTGCGGGCGATGGCCGAGGCGTACGCGGGCTTCGCCGCCGGCCGGTACGGCTGGCAGATCGACCCCGAGGACGTGCACGCCCTACCCGATGTGCTGACCGGACTGGGGGCGGCGATCCGGTTCCTGTCCCGGCCCGACTCCCCGATCATCATCCCCACCCCGGCGTACATGCCGTTCCTGACCATCCCGCAGGTGTACGAACGCCCGATCATCCAGGTGCCGATGGTGGAGCAGGACGGGTACTACACCTACGACCTGGAGGCACTCGACGAGGCGTTCGCCGCCGGTGGGCACCTGCTGGTGCTGTGCAACCCGCACAACCCGATCGGGCGGGTGCTGACCGAACAGGAGATGCTCGACATCGCCGAGGTGGTGGACCGCCACGGCGGGCGGGTGTTCGCCGACGAGATCCACGCCCCGCTGGTCTATCCCCCGCACCGGCACATCCCCTATGCCTCGCTGAACGAGACCACCGCGGGACACACGATCACCGCGACCTCCACCTCCAAGGCGTGGAACCTACCGGGGCTGAAGGCCGCGCAACTCATCCTGTCCAACGACCATGACCGGCAGACCTGGCGCACCGCGGGCCCGATCGCCGCCTCCGGCACCGCGAACCTCGGCGTGATCGCGGCCACCGCCGCCTACAGGGAGGGCGGCCCGTGGCTGCAGGAGGTGCTGGAGTACCTGGACGGCAACCGGCACCTGCTGGCCGAACTGCTCAGCGAGCACCTGCCCGGATCGCGTTACACCGCCCCGGAAGGCACCTACCTGGGGTGGGTGGATCTGCGGGAGGTACCGCTCGAGCAGCCCCCGGGCGCCTTCTTCCGCCGGCGCGCCGGCGTGGTGGTCACCGACGGCAGCCAGTGCGGGGACGCGGGCCGGGGCTTCATCCGGTACAACTTCGCCACCCCCCGGCCGCTGCTGGTCGAGGGGATCAGCCGGTTGGGCCAAGCGGTGGCCGACCGCGTCTGACCCGATCGCGCAGGGCCACCCGGGTCCGGTCAGTCGGCGGCCGTGGCGTGGTCGGCCAGCAGCACCGGCACGCCGTCGCGCACGGGGTAGGCCAACGGGCGGTGCGGATCGGTGCTGACCAGCCGGGTGCGCCCCGCCTCCTCGCGCACCTCCAACGGCGCCCCGGTCACCGGGCAGCGCAACAACTCCAGGAGCCACGGTTCCAGTGGCGGCGGCTGGGGCATCAGTGTCCTTCCTCCCCACCGTCGAACGGTTGGGGCTCGCGCAGCGCACCCAGTACGCCGTCGCGGATCTTGATCATGATGTCCTCGTCCTCGGCTTCCACGTTCAACCGCAGCAGCGGTTCGGTGTTCGACGGGCGCAGGTTGAACCACCAGCGGGGGCTGCGCTCCCAGTGGCTGATCAGCAGCCCGTCCATGCTGTCCACCTGCACGGTACCGGCCTCGATGTCCTCGACGAACAGGGCCCGCACGGTGTCGAGGGCCTCCTGCACGTCGGCGACGGTGGAGTTGATCTCACCGGATGCCACGTAGGGGGTGTGCACCTCGGCCAGTTCCGAGAGGGTCATGGACTGCCCGGGGTCTGCCAGGACGCCGAGCATGTGCAGCGCGGCGAGCATCCCGGTGTCGGCGTAGAAGAAGTCCCGGAAGTAGTAGTGCGCGCTGTGTTCTCCGCCGAACACCGCGTTGTGGGCGGCCATCTCCTCCTTGATGAAGGAGTGTCCCACCCGCGTGCGCACCGCGTTCCCGCCGGCGGCCTGGACGTACTCCGGCACCGCCCGGGAGGTGATCAGGTTGTGGATCACGGTCCCGGTGCGGCCCGCGGCCCGCTCCGCGGCGAGTTCCTGCAACGCCACGATGACGGTCACCGCCGAGGGGGTGACCACCCCGCCGCGTTCATCGATCACGAAGCAGCGGTCGGCATCGCCGTCGAACGCCAGCCCGATGTCCGCCTGCTCGGCGATCACCGCGGCCTGCAGGTCCACCAGGTTCTCCGGGACCAGCGGGTTGGGCTCGTGGTTGGGGAAGGAGCCGTCGAGCTCGCCGAACATCACCATCAGGTCCAGCCCCAGGTCGGGTAGGCCGGCCTCGGTGCCGAGCACCGCCGGGGCGGTCATCCCCGCCATGCCGTTACCGGCGTCCACCACCACCTTCAGCGGGCGGGCGCCGCTCAGATCCACCAGCGACCGCAGGTAGGCGGCATAGTCGGCCAGGACGTCCCGGCTGGTCACCGTGCCCTGGTCGGCCGCCGCGGGGATACCGTGCTCCAGGTACTGCTCGGCCCGACGGCGCAGGTCCTCCAGACCGGTTTCGGAGCCCATCGGCCGGGCACCGGGATAGCAGAACTTGATCCCGTTGTACCGGGCCGGGTTGTGACTGGCGGTGAACATCGCACCGGCGATGTGGTCCTGCCCGGAGATGTAGTAGAGCGTGTCGGTGGAGCACAGCCCGATGTGCATCGCGTCGACCCCGCGCCAGGTCAGACCCTCCGCGAAGGCGCCGGCCAGCGGGCCGGAACTGTCGCGCATGTCCTGCCCGATCGCCACCGTCACCTTGGCCGCCTGCCCGGAACCGGGGGTGCCGGTGTGGGTCGGGTCGAGCAACAGGTCGGCCATGGCCGCACCCAGTGCACGGGCGACGTCGGCGTCGAGATCATCGGGCACGACGCCGCGGATGTCGTTCGCCTTGACGATACGGCTGAGGTCGCTCACGCCACCGACCCTACCGGCCGGGCGTCCCTCAGTCCTGCCCCTCCCCGCGGATCACCCGAAGGTGCCCGCGCCTGCCGGTCTCGGCCGGCGGCCGGGGCTGGGTGATGGGAGCAGGGGCGGCAGCCGCTCGGGCAGCCGGTTCGGTGGACGGGGGCGGGGTGCGGGAGGCCTCCCGTACCGCGTTCGCCAGGGCCAGCAGGTCATCGTCGCTGGGCGGCGCCGGCTCGAACTCGGTGGCCAGCTGCACCACGTCCCATCCCTGCGGCACGGTGAGCCGTTCGGCGTGGGTCAGGCACAGGTCGTAGGAGTGTGGTTCGGCGTGCGTGGCCAACGGTCCCAGCACGGCGGTGGAATCGGCGTAGACATAGGTCAGCGTGGCCACTGCCGCACCTGAGCAGGTGGACCGGGAACACTGGCGTCTGACTCTCACAGACACTCACCGTACCCTGCCGCGGGGGTGTGGATCGGGCGGGCACGCCGGTGCGCCGCCGGAGGCGATCCGGCCGGCTCTGGCAGGCTGGCGCCATGGCCGTCCCTCCCCTTCCCCGTGCTTTCCGGGCGGGCAGCGCGAACCCGTTACGGGCCACGCCGATCCCCTCGCGGCGCGGCGGTCGGCGGCGGGACCGTCGGGGGCGCGGGCCGCGCGGGCCGGTGCTGCCGCCCAGTGTGCCCGGGGCCCGTACCGGTGCGGAGCGGTTCGATCACGTGATGCTGCGTACGGTGGCGCATCTGGAGCACAGCCTCGGGCGTGCGCTGGACGGGGTGGAGTTCGGGGTGGAGGATGTGCCGCCCTCGGCACCGGCGCCCTGGGAAGCGGGCGCGGTCTCGCTGGGCCGGTACTTCCCGGCCGACGCCGCGGCCGGGTTGCCCGACCGGATCGTGCTCTACCGGCGGCCGATCGAGTCCCGCTGCCGGGGTGCGGCGGACCTGGCGGAACTCGTGCGCCACGTGCTCATCGAGCAGGTGGCACACCTGACCGGCCTGGACCCGGACCAGATCGATCCGGCCGGCTGAGCGCAGTCACCTCACCGCCGCAGCAACTGTGCCGCCGCCTGGTGCTGCGCACGACGTCGCAGCGCCCGTTCGTACTCCGGTCCTGCAGTGGCATGGACGGGTCGCAGGTACCTGGACCATCGCATCACCATCACCTCCACTCATCTGCTGCACACGACTCACCTCAGGTCGCGCGTGGCGGCGTCACGCCGCACCCGCTCTGGCCTCCGGCCCCCGGGCGCAACGGGACCGCGCGGTCCGGCGCACGTCAGGGGCGTTCGGCGGTACGGGGCGGGGCGCCGGCCGGCACGCGCCTGGCGGGACCGCACCAGGTGCGTGTGCATCGACCGGTGCGGGCCCTCATCTATGTCAACAACGGCGCGGCGCCGCTTCATCCCGGAGCGGCCAACGTCACACCCGTCAGTACCGCCCGGGTCGCACCTGCACCTGCTGGGCGATCTCGGCGTCGGGGGTCAGCCCGATCATCGCCAGCATCGTGCCGTCCCCGGCGTGGGCGTGGGCCATCGTGGTGGCGTGCACCTCGGTGCCGGTGACGTCCACGGCCAGCGCATCTGAGGGAAGGTCCTCGCCGGTGAGCATCACGGTGCTGTGCGGCGCCACGTCCATCGGCACCGCATCGAGCCTGGCGCCGTCGGTGCCGATGGGTTCCAGGATCACCTGCTGGGACTGCGCCGTGGGGTTGGCCAGCAGCACCCGGTGGGCGTCGACCAGCGCGGTGGGCAGCGGCAGCACCCCGCGTTCGGTGCCGCGCTGGGCGGGTAACCAGGCGCGGTCCACCACCGGGCGGCCCGGGTCCAACTCCCCCGGCTCGCCGACGATGCTGCGCTGTACCGCCCCGGTGACCGGGTGGTCGGCCTCGATGCGCACCGCCAGCGGCCCCGGCTCCACCCCGGCCAGGGAGATGTCGGTGACCGTGCCCGGTTCGAGCTCCTGCTCCTCCGCACCGGCCAGGCCGCGGGATCCCTCGGCGGTGAGGAGTTCCACCGAGACGGTGGTCACCTCCTCGGCGGGATTGACCACCCGCAGCACCGGCGCGTCGGCCTGGGCCTCTGCCTCGGTCACCTCGAACGGGCCGACGACGGTCTGCTGGGCCGGGTCGGTGGTCGCGGTGACCATGTCGGTACCGGCCGGGACCACGCCGTCCAGGGCGGAGTCCTGGATGGCGGCGGTGACCTGTCCGCCCTCGCTGGTGAGCCGAACGGCCAGCCGTTCCTCCAGCGCGAGGGTCTCCAGCAGCACCGAGTCGGACTCCCCTGGGGCCAGCACCACCTCGGCGGCGTCCTCCACCGGTCCGATGGCGCCCCACATCTCCACCCTGGCGGTCACCGGGGTCTGGCCCGGGTTGGTGACCAGCAGCCGTGCCGAGGAGCCCGGCTCGGTGGTCCCGCCCACCAGCCACTGCGTGGAACTGGGCACCTGGCAGCTGGCCGCGCTCAGGCCCCGCAGGTCCCCGGCGTCGGCGCGGCTCAGTGCCACGGCCGCCCCGAGCGGGGTGTGGCCCTCGGCGGGCTGTGCCCGGAGGATGGCGACGTCGTCGATCCCGGGGTGATCGACGACGACGGAGCCGGCCCGGGTAGTGCCCTCACCTTCCGTTGCGCCCGCCACGGTCAGGTCCGTCTGACCGGGTGGCGAGCCGTCCCGGCCGGTGACGATGCCCTGCAGGGAGGTGGCCAGGTCATCGGGTCCGGTGTCGAACTCGGCGTCGTACTGGATGTCCCCGGCGCCGTCGTCGGTGACCACGCTGGGCGGGTCGGGGCACACCAGCACCAGACTGCTCGCGCCGATATCCACCTGCGGGGCCGGCACCGGGGCCGGCTCGGGCGCGGGGCGTGCCAGTCCGGCGGTGAGTACCCCGGCGGTCAGGAGCACCACGATGAGCGCGGTCAGCGTGACGGTGAGGGTGCGTACCATCCGGCGGGTGCGGTCGCTGAACACGGTGCGGTCG